>JBIIQR010000136.1:0-4990 GCA_044341985.1 Burkholderiaceae bacterium | reverse complement strand
GTACCGCTACGACAAACATCACTTAGTACCGTTTGGTGAATTCATACCGCCCGGTGCTCGCTGGTTTGTCGACATGATGCGCATACCCTTGGGTGATTTTGGACGCGGCGATTTATACCAAGCACCCATTGATGTACGTGATCAGTGGGTCTTACCGAATATCTGCTACGAAGATTTGTTTGGTGAAGAAATCGCTGCGCAAATTGCCGCCGCTATAGACAGAGGCAGTCCAGAACCCACTCTACTTTTAAATGTTTCGAATATTGCATGGTTTGGTGACAGCATCGCATTACCGCAGCATCTACAGATTTCGCAAATGCGCAGTATGGAAACCGGACGCCCCATGCTGCGCGCCACGAATACCGGTGCGACGGCAGTCATCGATAGCCAGGGGCGAGTGCTATCCCAGCTACCACCCTGGACTCGCGCCACCTTAGTAGCCGATGTGCAAGGCATGAGGGGAATGACACCGTACATACGGCTGGGTAATCTGCCTGCGGTTGGACTAGCCTCACTACTCTTGCTTGGGCTCTGGTTTATCGGCCGTCAAGCGCGGAAAAGCGGATAAAATCTCGGGGTTTCTTAACAATTCGGGAAACTCATCTCCCGCAACAATGATCGGCACGTCGCTCAACAGCGATGGGCTGTCATCAACACTCGTTTCTAATGACTACCAAACCAAGTTTCCAGCAAATTATTCTCAAACTCCAGGACTACTGGGACGCGCAAGGCTGCGCGCTACTACAACCCTACGATATGGAAGTCGGTGCTGGGACCTCGCATACCGCTACTTTTTTGCGAGCTATTGGGCCTGAGCCTTGGCGTGCGGCGTATGTGCAGCCGTCACGTCGTCCTAAAGATGGACGTTATGGCGAAAATCCAAATCGCATGCAGCACTACTATCAATATCAAGTCGTACTTAAACCCGCTCCGGAAAATATTCTGGATCTGTACTTAGGATCACTGGAAGCACTAGGCTTGAAGTTAACTGAGAACGATGTGCGCTTTGTCGAAGACGATTGGGAAAATCCTACCTTAGGCGCCTGGGGTCTGGGTTGGGAAGTCTGGCTGAACGGTATGGAAGTGACTCAATTTACGTATTTCCAGCAAGTCGGTGGTATCGATTGCAAACCTGTGCTGGGCGAAATCACTTACGGTATTGAGCGATTAGCCATGTATTTGCAAGGTGTTGAGAATGTCTTTGATTTAGTCTGGACCGAATGGCAAGAGCGTGGCATCACTCAGCGACTAACGTATGGTGATGTGTTTCATCAAAATGAAGTCGAACAATCTTGCTATAACTTCGAACATTCAAATACTGATTTTTTATTTTCGCTGTTCACCAACTACGAATCCGAAGCTCAGCGACTGATGGCCGTACCGTTAGCATTACCGGCGTATGAAATGGTGCTGAAAGCAGCGCACACGTTTAACCTACTCGATGCACGCGGCGCGATTTCAGTGACGGAACGCGCGGCCTACATCGGACGCATACGCAATCTGGCACGCGCTGTCGCTCAAGCGTATTACGCTTCACGCGAACAACTGGGCTTTCCTATGCTGGGCGATACCAGCAAAGCTGCCTGATATTTTCAGAAATAAACGCACTTACTAGACCAAACAACATGAAGCAAACACTGCTGGTTGAATTACTGACTGAAGAACTGCCTCCCAAAGTACTCGGCAAACTAGGTGATGCCTTTGCCTCGGCACTTTTCAATGGATTATCTTCGCGCGCATTTCTAGACGATGGTGCGCGCTTTACGGCTTATGCGAGCCCACGTCGCCTTGCGGTTGAAATTGAAGGTGTGCGTCTCGCATCACCCGATAAACAAATTCGCGAAAAAGTTCTTCCCGTGTCGGTAGCACTCGATAAAGAAGGCCAGCCAGCCGCACCCTTAATTAAAAAATTAGCTGCGCTGGCAACGCTAGCAGGTCGCAAGTCTATTGCCATCAATGAATTAGAACGCGCCAGCGACGGTAAAGCCGATAGTTTTTTCTTCACCTATTCAGCGTCCGGACAATCACTGGCTGAGGGACTGCAAACCACGCTGGAAGAAAGCATCACAAAATTGCCCATACCTAAAGTGATGAGCTACCAAAAACCGGACGGCACGACCGTACAATTTGTGCGTCCGGTACATGGCTTGATCGCGCTTTTAAATGAAACGATCATTCCACTCAAATTACTCGGTTTGCAATCGTCGAATACCACCTTAGGACATCGTTTTCTCAGTAAAGAAGCTTCCATCAGCATTCCCACTGCGACCCGTTACGCAACTATTCTGCAAGAACAAGGACGTGTCATCGCTAGTTACACCGAGCGCAAAGAAAAAATACGTGCCGCTTTATTAGCCAAGGCAAATGGCGATCACATTTTGATGCCTGAGTCACTACTGGATGAAGTAACTGCATTAGTTGAGTGGCCTGTTGTTTATGAATGCAATTTTGATCCTGCGTTTCTGGTCGTCCCACAAGAATGTCTAATTCTGACCATGCAGACCAATCAAAAATATTTTGCACTAACGGATACCCAAGGCAAGCTGCGCTCTCGCTTTCTCATCGTCTCGAATATCGAAACTGAGGATGCTAGCCAAATCATTGGTGGTAATGAACGTGTAGTTCGGCCACGCTTATCGGATGCTAAATTCTTTTTCGAGCAAGACAAAAAGAAAAAACTCATCGACCGACTTCCCGGTCTGGCCAGCGTGGTGTATCACAACAAACTTGGCTCGCAAGCGCTACGTAATGAACGTGTCGTTGCGATTGCGGCTGCGATCGCTGAGTCGCTGGGTGCGGATGTCGCGCAGGCTAAACGAGCAGCTCAGCTTTCAAAAGCTGATTTATTAACTGATATGGTCGGTGAATTCCCTGAGCTGCAAGGCATTATGGGAACGTACTACGCACGCCATGATGGAGAACCGGAAAATATAGCGCTCGCCATTAGCGAACATTATCAACCGCGCTTCGCTGGTGATGCTTTACCCAGCACCCAAACCGGAACGGTTGTTGCACTCGCCGATAAACTCGAAACACTCATCGGTATTTGGGGTATTGGTTTAGCACCCACGGGCGACAAAGATCCCTTTGCTTTACGTCGCCATGCATTGGGTGTACTGCGTATGCTGATTGAACAACGTTTACCTTTATCGCTGTCGCACCTGTTACTACAAGCGACGAAACAATTTCAGGGGAATGCGCAATTTACTGATCCGGTGCATGACGCACAAATTTTTGTATATGACCGCTTGCGTGGTCTATTGCGTGATCGAGGCCATGCTCAAGATGCGATTGAAGCCGTTGTTTCACAATCACCCGACCGACTCGATGATATTTTAGATAGACTCGATGCCGTCAAAGCGTTTGCAGCTCTACCCGAAGCGATCTCGCTCGCTGCCGCGAACAAGCGCATTACTAATATTTTGAAGAAAAATGATGCTCCTCATGGCGAAGTTCAATCGGCTTTATTAGTTGAGCCTGCCGAACAACGACTGTACGGTGCCATGGTAGAAGCACGACTGGCCGTAGATCAAGCCTTTGCTAAAGGCGATTTTGCTTCGACCTTAAAAGCCTTGGCGGCATTACGTATTGATGTCGATGCGTTTTTTAATGATGTGATGGTGATGGCTGAGGATGCTGCATTGCGTGCTAATCGCCTCGCTTTACTGCACGCTTTGCATGCAATGATGAACCGTGTCGCGGATATTTCCAGGCTAGCGGCCTAATGTTGGTACGAAGGATCACTGAATGAAGCTCATCATTCTGGATCGCGATGGCGTCATTAATTTTGACTCCGATCAGTACATTAAATCACCGGATGAATGGAAGCCTATTCCCGGCTCCATCCAGGCGATTGCGCGCTTAAATCAACATGGCTATCGCGTAGCAGTAGCGACGAATCAAGCGGGTATTTCACGCGGCTTGTTTGATATGAAAACGCTGGGCGCCATGCATCACAAACTGCATCAAACAGCGCAAATGGCTGGTGCACGAATCGATGCAATTTTTTTCTGCCCGCATAGCCCCGAAGAACATTGCGAATGCCGCAAACCACAACCTGGCATGCTGCTCTCAATTGGCCAAAGGTTTGGCGTCAGTTTGCGTGATGTGCCTATGGTCGGTGATTCACTACGTGATCTGCAAGCGGCAGAACAAGTAGGGGCAGCTCCCTATTTGGTAATGACTGGTAAAGGCAAACAAACACTGGCCGCTGGCGGTCTGCCACACGGCACCAAAATTTTCGATAATCTGGCGATGATGGTCGATCGTTTGTTGCATGCCGATGAGATCGTCCCTGAGACAGTTGAAATGGCACGCTCTGCCCTGCAAAAGAAAAAATAATCTACCCTCGTTTGGCAATGTCTTTGCCAGACCTTCTTGGAGTTTGAATGTCACGATTGTTGCTGTTGATGCGTTCAGTGCTGTTTGCGCTAGTAATTGTCGTAGCGACCGTGATTTGGGCTACCGCTTGCTTTGGTTTCGTACTCTTACCTTATCGCCAACGCTATTGGATGGTCACGCGTTGGAACGTATTCATCATTCTCGCTGCACGTACTATCTGTGGCATACGATGGGAAGTAAAGGGGCTGGAAAATCTTCCAAATGCTCCGGTCATCCTGCTCTCTAAACATCAGTCTGCCTGGGAAACGATTTTTTATTGCTGGCTGATGCCACGCCCTCTGATTTTTGTATTTAAAAAATCGCTGCTCTACATTCCTTTTTTTGGCTGGGGCTTAGGCATGCTGCGCATGATTGCGATCGATCGTAATAAAGGTCGCGATGCAATGTCACAAGTGATAACTACCGGAAGAAAACGATTAGATGACGGCCAATGGGTCATCATGTTCCCCGAAGGGACCCGTACCGCCGTGGGTCAACAAGGCAAATACAAAGCTGGTGGGGCGATACTCGCAATTGGTACCGGCGTGCCTGTGGTGCCGATTGCCATGAATTCTGGCGATTGCTGGCCACGCAATGCATTTATTAAAAA
>JBIIQR010000135.1:0-4994 GCA_044341985.1 Burkholderiaceae bacterium | reverse complement strand
AGGCAAAGGCAAGCAGGACGCCGACGATGATGTTGAGGTGCCGGTTCGGCCAAGACGTCGTGGTAGCAAGGCGCAGGATGAGGAGCCTATCGATCCCATGCTGCCGGAAAAAAAGCGTGCGCGCCGGCGGTTGATCGGTGCCAGCGCTTTGGTGCTAGCGGCCGTCATTGGCTTGCCGATGATTTTTGATTCCGAGCCCAAGCCACTCGCCGACGACATCGCGATACAAATTCCATCCCGAGACAAGCCGGGTGTAGCGGTTGGCACAGCTAATGAGATGGCGCCGCTTCCAGTGCCGTTAGTTGAACCGAAAAAACCCTTAAGTGTGCCGCCGACTAGTGGCTCGAGTGAATCAAAAGTTGACCCAAAGCTTGAAACAAAGTCTGAGCTCGCGCCCACACCTGGCGCAGCGGACAAAGCGCCTCCGGCACAGAACGTGAAGCCATCAGGCGAGAAAGCCGTTCAAAAACCAGCAGAGCGGCCAAGTACAGCATCCAGTTCGCACTTTATTTTGCAGGTGGCCGCGGTGGCCAGTAAGGGTAAAGCAGAAGAATTGCAGGCGAAATTAAAACATGCGGGTATTAAGTCGTATTCGCAAAAAATCAGCACCAAGGATGGAGAGCGTTACCGGATACGTGTAGGTCCTTACGGCAGTCGCGATGAAGCAGAAAAAATGCGAACGCGCCTGACTAAAATGGGTCTTTCAGTAGCCGTTCAGTCGGTATAAGTTTTTTCTTCTCTGGGTAGTTTTTGAGGGAGTCAGCGATGTGTGGCATTGTCGGTGTCGTTTCGCATGGTCCGGTTAACCAAATCATTTATGACGCTTTGTTGCTTTTGCAGCATCGCGGTCAAGATGCCGCGGGTATTGCAACCAGCCATGGTAGTGCGTTCAGCATGCACAAAGCCAATGGTTTAGTACGTGATGTATTCCGAACTCGTAATATGCGTTCACTTCCTGGTAACTCAGGTATCGGTCAATGCCGCTATCCAACCGCCGGATCGTCGAGCGAGGAAGAAGCTCAACCGTTTTACGTCAACGCACCGTTCGGGATTACCTTGGCTCACAACGGTAATTTGACCAATGCGGACCAATTAAAAATTGAAATGTTCCGCAATGATCGCCGGCATATCAATACTGATTCCGATTCCGAAGTTTTGTTGAATGTATTGGCGCATGAGATTCAGCAAGCCACCACCGGTTTGTTATTGGATCCTGCGGTTATTTTCAAGGCGGTATCAGCGCTGCATCAGCGCGTGCGTGGTTCGTATGCCGTGGTGTCCCAGATTGCAGGTTATGGCTTACTCGCATTTCGTGATCCGTATGGGATTCGTCCGCTTTGTATAGGTTTTAACGATACTGATCGTGGTCCAGAGTACTTAGTGGCTAGTGAGTCCGTTGCGCTGGAAGGACTGGGATTTCATTTCTTGCGCGACGTGATGCCCGGTGAAGCGATTTTCATCGACAACGATGGCAAGCTCTACAACCAGCAATGCGCTACCAATCCCACATTAAATCCTTGTGCTTTCGAGTTTGTTTATTTGGCACGACCTGATTCAGTGATTGATGGTGCATCGGTCTATGCCACGCGCTTGCGCATGGGTGAACACCTTGCTGAAAAAATTCGTAAACAATTTCGCGATGGTGAAATTGATGTGGTCATGCCGATACCTGATTCATCTCGGCCTGCCGCGATGGAGCTCGCGCTAAAACTCAATTTGCATTATCGCGAAGGCTTCATCAAAAATCGCTACATTGGTCGCACCTTCATCATGCCGGGCCAGGGCGTGCGAAGTAAATCAGTACGACAGAAATTAAATGCTATTAGTTCGGAATTCAAAGGCAAGAGTGTTTTGTTGGTGGACGATTCCATCGTACGCGGAACCACTAGTCGCGAGATCGTGCAGATGGCCCGTGATTCAGGTGCTAAGCGAGTGATTTTTGCATCGGCTGCGCCACCGGTAAAGTATCCGAATGTGTATGGTATTGATATGCCAACGCGGAATGAGTTGATTGCTTACGGACGCACCGAAGAAGAAGTGTGTCGTGAAATTACGGCTGACGCGTTGGTCTACCAAGACATTGAAGCGATGAAGCGTTCTATTACTGATGTGAATCCGTTACTTAAAAAATTCGAAGCATCATGCTTTGATGGCGAATACATTACCGGCGATATTTCGCGTGATTATCTCGATAAAGTCGAGTACGCTCGCCAACATCCCAAAGTAATTATGGAAGATATCGTTAGAACGCAGCTCAACCTGAACCTGGCTCAAATCGAATAAAAATTGTAGATACCCAGGCAGGACAAGGGATTCCATGAAAGACGGAAAAAAATTCGGCTTCACCACCACCATACTTCACAGCGACCGCCAAAAGCCCATTGAGCATGGCTCGCTGCACAAACCTATTCATACAGCCGTTGCCTACGGCTACCGCGATGCGCGTGAATTAGCGGATGTTTTTCAGGGCAAGAAACCCGGCTATCGTTATGGTCGTCAAGGCAATCCTACCGTTACCGCTTTAGAAGAAAAAATTACGCGTATGGAAGAGGGTGTCTCCACCCTATGCTTTGCAACCGGTATGGCAGCGATTGGCGCGTTAGTACAAGGATTGTTGCGTACAGGTGATCATGTTGTTTCGTCTGCCTTTTTGTTTGGTAATACGAATAGCCTGTGGCAAACCGTCGATCTACAGGGCATGCCCGTTAGCTTTGTGGATGGAACCGATGTCGCCAATGTAGAGCAAGTACTTAAGCCTACGACGCGTATGGTATTCGTTGAAACCATCGCAAATCCGCGCACGCAAATCGCGGATCTGGCGCGTATAGGTGCTTTGTGCCGCGAGCGCGGCATTCTCTACGTGGTGGATAACACCATGACTTCACCCTATCTATTTCGCCCCAAAGATGTCGGCGCAAGCTTAGTAATTAATGCATTGACTAAATCCATTGGTGGGCACGGTAATGCGTTGGGCGGCAGTTTGACGGACACAGGATTGTTTGATTGGAGTCATTATCCCCATATCGCTGAAAGCTATAAGCGCTTTGCGCCTGCGCAGTGGGGTATGGCGCAATTACGCGCTAAAGCATTGCGTGATTTTGGTGGAGCGCTTGGCCCCGAGGCAGCGCATCATTTGGCGGTAGGGTCAGAGACTATGGCCTTGCGCATAGAACGTGAATCGTCAACGGCGCTGGCACTAGCAAATATGTTGTCGACCGATTCGCGAGTCGCTGCCGTGTATTACCCGGGATTACCAACTCATCCACAGCATGCGATTGCTAAGCAGTTGTTTCGTGCCTACGGCGGCTTGTTGAGTTTTGAATTAAAAGAAGGGTTCGATTGTTTCGATTACCTAAATCGATTAAAGATCGCTATACCTGCAAGTAATCTGGGTGACACTCGTACTTTGGTTATTCCAGTCGCCCATACGATTTATCATGAGATGGGGCCGGCGCGTCGTGCCAGCATGGGTATTGCTGAATCGTTGATTCGAGTTTCGGTGGGTATTGAAGACTCCGACGATCTACTGGACGACTTTGCACAAGCGCTCAACGCGTAATCTGTCATGCAAGCATTGCGCAGTCATTCGCGCCGCAGTATTTTCTGTGAGATCAAGGCCCCAATGTCTGCGCGCGTTGACGACTCAACCAGCTCACACCTTCTGGCATAGTAAAATTTTTTAACTGCTCAATGAGTGAGTCGGGTTCTGTTTCCACAAGTAACAAATCTTTATGCTCAGCTCGTAAAAATCCTTGCGATGTTTGATGGTTAAGAAATTCAATCAGTGGGTCGTAAAACCCTGCAACGTTGAGAAGTCCAATAGGCTTTTCGTGAAAGCCGAGTTGAGCCCAAGTCAGCGTTTCAAATAATTCCTCGAGTGTGCCTATGCCCCCCGGCATAGTAATGAATCCATCAGCTTGTTCTGCCATTAGCGCTTTGCGTTCATGCATGTCTTTCACGACGAGCAGTCGTGTTAAATGGTCATGGCCTACTTCAGTATCCATCAACGCTTTAGGAATCACTCCCGTGACGTCACCACCGGCCTCAAGCACGGCATCGGCGACGATGCCCATCAGTCCGACATGACCGCCGCCGTAGACCAGCGATAAATTCTGTTTAACGAGTGCACGACCCAAGGCTTTGGCTACATCGGAATAAACAGGATTGATGCCAGAAGAGGAGCCACAATAGACACAAACAGAAAGGATTTTTTTTGCCATATCATTTTCAAATATGAAATTATATTTTTCACACTATTCGCGATAGCGTACATTTTACGTTATCAAAAAATAAATTATCTCTATTTGGGTGCGGGTGCCGTATAATCTGCCCACTTTAATACCGCATAGCCTTCATCGCAACCGATGAGTACAGAACCCAAACTCTCCTTTAAGCAGCAGCAATTGATCGTTCGTGAGAACGCTATCGTTGATGCCACCAACAATTTGTTGGCGAAAAAAGGTTTTGAAATGATGACGATGGACGAGGTCGCTGCCGAAGTGGGCATCGCCAAAGCCAGTCTCTATAAACACTTTCCTTCGAAAGAAGCGTTAGCTGCAGCAGCTATGATTCGGCTGCTTGAAAACACACTTGCTTTTGTGCGTGGCCTGTCATCGGAACAAGCCGCCTTAGATCAGCTGAAAAGTGTATTGCAGTGGGCGCTAGAAATTCGAATGAAAGGTGGATTGCCTACGCTACCCACAGAAAATACCAGTCTGCGCGAAACCTTATTGAATAACACGCGCTACATCAGTCGGTTGATGGACTTGAACGAATTGATGGGTCAGGCGATTGAGCGCGCTAAATCTGATGGCGCAATTCGCAAAGATTTACCCACTGAAGTCGTGCTGTTTACCATTTACGCCCGTTCGTGTGATCCCACGCTGGATTACCTTCGCCTGGGTGATCAATACAGTGAAGATCAGGTCATTGAATTTTTGATGTCGACCTGCTTTAACGGCTTGCAGTAATTCCTACGCTATTGATTGACTTGA
>JBIIQR010000133.1:0-5007 GCA_044341985.1 Burkholderiaceae bacterium | reverse complement strand
ACCCGTCGATTTTTCACCTGAGCGTTTCGACTGAAATGGAAATTTATCTAACTCACCCTTAACAGCGAGCTGCACATCCTGCGCCTGCCCATCTAACAATGCGCGACTGATCCAATCGCGCGTTAACTGAGGTATACCTGCGGGTAAAAATCCACCAACTCGAGTTACTTCCAGAGCGGGAATATGGAGCTGAACATCAATTTCGCCTAGCTTATTTTTAGTAAACGGTAGTGGCAAGGAATGAGAGCCCTCGAGCGTGCCTTTTATACCCCCCTGAATAAACTGCATGTTTGCAATTTTCATCATCACTCGATTACGTTCTCGCAGCGACCAATTGACATCTAATCCCAGCTCTTCGAACGATAAGGTAGGGTTGTTTAGAATATCCGACACATAAAAAACGACGCCCTTACCATTCAACTTCGCCGTCCCCCCATCCTGCGTTGCATCGATTTCGCCTGATAGCCCTTCGAAACCTGGTACAGCACTTCGTGCAGCAACATTGGGGGATGCCTCTCTTTCAGATTGAGGGCGCAGGGCCAAGCCAGCGAATTTACCGCTCAAACGATATTTACCTGCGCCAGGAAGATTGCCATCCCAGCTAGCTAGAAAATCATGCAGCTCTCCACGTGGCGCGAAATCTGCCAGCAACTGACGCTGAAATAAAGACAATGGCAAATGGCCGGCTAGGCGCGACAAGGCTTCGAGATCAAGTTCAGTGATTTGCAATTCGTGATGTTCGTCACGACCGTCGCGTGATGCGGTATAAAAATGGTGCGCTGTGGTTGAAGGCAGGACCTGACCTTGATCAGTGCGCAGTGAGAAGTTCGATAAAGTAATCGCGTATCCATGAGCACCAAAAGAAAATATTTTTTGCTTTAGTCCAGACGACACTTCACCCGCTGATACTCGACCACTAACTGATACTAATTTAAGTGGATCGAGCTCATCACTCAATTGCACGGATAGATTTTCTAGATCAAGGTCTGCAGTGACATTGACGATAACCCGATGATCAAATCGCAACCACGAACGGATAGCACCCGTGCCACCAGATACTTTGTAAGGCCACGTAACGTATGGCTTCCACGCCTCAAGATTGGTATTGCGCCAATCAAGAAATAACTCACCGACCCACTGATTAACATCCGACGCATGTGCCGCAAAAGCAGGATGTTTGAATTCGGCCCTGACATCGATTGGAGCCGCCAACTCTTCGGGAGGTGTCGCGTTCAGTACCGCTCGATGAGTTAGCCATTGATTTTGGAGTATGAAACTGACACGGCTTAACGTGAGATCAGGTGCACCTGTTAAGTCATCACGCCAGCGCACCCAACCATCACGAATGACGATTTGATGTTGAGCTAATAGCCAATCGAACCCACTGCCGTGGCCCTGTTTTTCAAAGTCAATCGGAATGCCACCAACAAAAATTCTACCTTCATTATTTCTCTCGATTTCCAAATCGGGACGAAGTATTTCTAATTGATCCAAGCGCAGCTGTGCAGTGACAGCTGACCACCACGAAACTGTCGCTGATACACTGGGCAAGATCAGTGCTCGTTCGCCTTCTTGGTTATAGATAACTAAATTGTCTAATTGCAGACGAGGATTCAGACCACTCCAGTCGGCACGAATTGCATTGATGGTGACGGGTCTACTTAGGAAATGACTAGCTAGTTGCTCGACCTCTGGCTTGTAGTGATCAATATTAGGAAGGATCAAATAGCGTAAAGACAGAAATGAGGCACAAAAAGCGAAATAAATAATGACTAGGGCAATTAACAGCCAACCGAGCGCGTGGTGCGTGATGCGGTTTGCCGTTTCATAACTCGCTAATAGAGCGCGCCAACCGGCGGCTAATATGTGCGTAATAGAATTTTTAGATTGTGAATCGGTCGACATCGGTCGGACAGCTTCCTTGCTTCGTTAGTATCATAGTATTACATTGAGCTTACCGGCCCCGTTGCCGGCGACGCAAACACTAGCCAAATTACCTGACAACATAATGACCCAACCATCGCCCCTAACCGTCGTGAATAGTTCACGCTTCCTGAAGCGATGGCTGGCTGCCAAGCCGACTCATGCCCCAGCACTAGAACAATTGACTGAATTATCGCTTGACCAGCTTGATTTTGGACAACTGCTTAACCAACAGCAGCAAAATAATGTGTCTTTGCCGGCCGCCATGCGTCGCCTTCGTAATTTACTGGTGGCGGCCATTGTCCACCGTGACATCAGCGGAAAAGCCACTCTGGGGGAAGTTTTAGCTGCGATCTCAGGTTTTGCTGAGTTCGCGATCCGTTCCCAGCTTGACGATTTATATCAACAACTGTGTGTCAAACACGGCATACCCACGGGTGAAGAGTCGGGCCAAGCACAACACATGATAGTGATCGGCATGGGCAAGTTGGGTGGTGCCGAATTGAATGTGTCGTCTGACATTGATTTAATTTTTATCTATCCCGAAGAGGGAGAGACCGTCACTACCGAAGCCGACCAACGTCCACTCTCAAATCACGAATTCTTCATTAGACTGGGGAAAAAATTAATTGCTGATCTGTCTGAAGTTACTGACGACGGATTCACCTTTCGAGTCGATATGGCCTTGCGTCCCAATGGAGGCTCAGGTCCGCTGGCCGCTAGCTTTTCTATGTTAGAAAACTATCTGATGGTCCAGGGGCGCGAATGGGAACGTTACGCTTGGGTTAAAGCACGTGCAGTAACGGGACGCAGCGAAGACATCGCCGCACTGGACGCTATCGTTCGTCCTTTTGTTTATCGCCGCTATTTAGATTTCGGCGCCATCGATGCTTTGCGTAGTATGCATGCACAGATTCGAGCGGAAGTTATTCGTCAAGAAACTCGTCATCCGGAACGCACTGTCAATGTCAAGCTCGGACGTGGCGGCATACGTGAAATCGAGTTCCTAGCACAGGTATTTCAACTCATACGTGGAGGCCGTGATCCCGAGTTACGCGATCGCTCCACACGCAAAACTCTACGTACCTTATCAGAAAAAAAGCTGTTTCCTTCATCAACTATCGATCAATTATTTGATGACTATGTCTTTTTGCGAAATATAGAACACCGTGTGCAATATCTAGACGATGCTCAAACGCATGTGTTGCCAAGCTCAGTGGAGGATCAACTAATTATTGCCAACATGGCTGGCTTTACTGATGTGGCAGCAATGGTGGCCGAACTTAATCAGCGGCAAGCACGAGTAGCCGCTCAATTCGACATTATTTTTGTAGAAAAAAATTCGGCTCAATCACTCGATAGCGCCTCCGACTTAACGGTCTCTTTCCCGATTTCCGACAATATCGATCCCGACACCCTGTCAACATATCTAACGTCGATAGGATTTGATGAGTCTGCACACGCTGCAAAAAATCTGTTGGAATCGTGGAACTCAATTCGTATTCGATCATTATCTGAACAACGTCGCGCTCAGCTACATGCGTTGATGAGCACTGCATTACCTATCATCGCGCAACAAACCGGATCTCATACTATTACCTTGTATCGGCTACTGGATTTTTTTGAAGCCATCGCACGTCGATCAGCTTATCTCTCACTACTGACCGAATATCCCCATACGCTTAAGCGACTGATACGCATGATGGCAGCCAGCGAATGGGCTGCAAAATATCTTACCCGCCATCCTGTATTGCTGGATGAATTACTCGATGACGAAAGCTTACACGCAGAGCCGGATTGGAAGGACTTTTCAATTGAGTGTCGCAGACAAGTCGACGCTTTTGCCGGCGACACTGAGCGACAAATGGATGTGTTACGTGAGCAGCATCATGCTCAGCTTTTTCGGTTACTAGCAAAAGATATCGATGGCTTATTTAGCATTGAGCGATTAGCAGATTATTTATCTGCACTAGCCGATGTATTAATTGAAATCGTACTAGAAACAGTCTGGAAAAATCTTCCTACACACCATAAAAGAGACCCACAATTCGCAGTTATCGCTTACGGAAAATTGGGAGGTAAAGAATTAGGTTATGCCTCAGATTTGGACATTATCTTTTTATATGAAGATGATGATCCCGAAGCACCTGCGCTTTATGCGCGGCTAGCACAACGCTTTATCACTTGGATGACTAGTCACACGTCAGCAGGTATTTTATTTGATGTGGATATTGCGTTACGTCCTGACGGTGCCAGCGGTCTCTTAGTTTCATCCTTTACCGCATTCGAAAAATATCAGCGCGAATCTGCGTGGATATGGGAGCACCAGGCACTGACCCGCGCCCGATTCTGCGCGGGCGATATCTCGATAGGCACTCGCTTTGAGACTTTACGCGTAAATTTACTAAAGATGCCGCGCGATAAAAACGAATTAACTCGCGAAGTGCTCAGTATGCGGCAACGCATGCATGATGCTCACCCGAATCAATCCGGATCATTCGACTTAAAACATGACTCGGGAGGAATGATTGATATTGAGTTTATCGTTCAGTATTTGATACTTAACTATGCCGTTCAGTATCCACAACTCACTGCCGATATAGGCAATATCGCGCTTTTGAAGTTACTTGGGCAATTACAGTTAATCGATGTGTCACTGGCCGAAACCACGGCCGATGCTTATCGCGATTTTCGAAAATTACAGCACCAGCTTCGATTAAAAGGTGCCGATAAAGCGCGTGTCGAACTGACTCCCCAAATGGAGTCGCAGCGCAACGCCGTCAATCAACTGTGGCGAGAAGTAATAACTAAAGCCTAACTAAATATCCAACAACGGCAATACAGTTTGACGACTGCTGGAATAGCGATTTATTTAGCCCAGCAAGTATTTACCTCAATCGATTTTATCGGTTTGTGCAAACGCACAAAATTTTTGATACACTCCCAAGGCTGTATTAATTAACAATCCCTTACTCGAACTGGAGAAAGAGTTATGAAAAAGAAAATATTAGCACTTGCCATGCTGCTCTGCACTACTGTCGTTTTCGCATCAGAAGTAAAAAAAGCTGACAAAGACGGGGACGG
>JBIIQR010000132.1:0-5030 GCA_044341985.1 Burkholderiaceae bacterium | reverse complement strand
TGCCATCACGGTTAGCAAAAGCGCTGCTAACAGACTATTAGCAGGAATTTCGTTGGCTAAAAGATGCATAGTTACTCCATCAAGCGGGTAGTCAAGGCCTCTGACAACTGGCATGCTTCTATCCAGCTGCCAGAGGTTTTTCGATAGGGCTTAGGGAATTGCGCTAACAATGGACTGAAAAGCCGCCTTAATTTTTGTGCCCAAAGTACTCACCAACGTCACAATCACAGCGGCGATCAGTGCAACGAACAGGCCATATTCCACGGCGGTCGCGCCTTGTTCGTCGGCGATAAATTCGCGAAGTTTTTTATCTAGAAATTTCATGGTTTGGCTCCAAATAATGAAAGTAATAAAAGCGAAGTCGTTTTCCTCACTCAATGTCGTTGGGCTTCATACTCTGTCCCAGTGAGGTCAGGCTTCCGGTCTGGCCGGCGTATCTTGAAGACCACACCTTGCTCAGTCGGACAAATATTGCTTATTTGCCAACTCGAGTTTAGGTACAGTGTGGCTAGGGTGAAATAGTACAAATGCACCAATAAATGTGTATTTTTGACAACTTAATTGAATTTTTACTTATGATTTACGTAAGTAAATACTAACTAATTGATAAATCTTGTTGTGAGTTTTTAACCATGACAGCGGCGTAGCGTGGTGCAGCCAGCCACCCATAAAGAAAGAGTCAACCCATGAAATCCCAGGAAATTCGCCGTCCCCGCTCCGCAGCACCCACGGTCAGCCCGGCTGATGCGCCCCAAGAAAAGCCCTATACCGACCCGGTGTGTGGAATGAAAGCGGCGGCCAATCCTGAAAAGTCGGCTGAACACGAGGGTCAGACCTACTACTTTTGCAGCAAGGGTTGCGTCACTAAATTCAATGCTGACCCGCTTCGCTACCTATCGCCCAACAAACGCCCGGTAGAAACGGGTCCGGTCGATGCGGTCTATACCTGCCCTATGGATCCCGACATACAGCAAATTGGGCCAGGCAGTTGCCCCAAGTGCGGCATGGCTCTCGAGCCCATGCAAGCAACGATGCAAGAAGACACGCATGAATTAGATGACATGACACGACGTTTCGTGTTCAGCCTGGTGTTGTCGCTTCCTCTTTTGCTGCTCACCATGGGTGACATGTTTGGCATCGATAGCTCGGGCTGGCTCGCGCCGTCTTCCAATGGTTGGTTGCAGGGTTTGTTAGCCACGCCCGTTGTGCTGTGGTTTGGTGCTCCGTTCTTACATCGCGCTACGCAATCATTTCGTACTGGTCACTTGAATATGTTCAGCTTGATTGGTGTGGGCGTGATGGCAGCATGGCTATTTAGTCTGCTAGGACTGATAGCACCTGATTTCTTACCTGCTGCGTTCACTATGGATGGTATGGCGCCGCTATATTTCGAAGCTTCAGCTGTCATCGTTACGCTGGTGCTGCTGGGTCAAGTGCTTGAATTGCGCGCGCGCTCGCGCACGAATGCTGCGGTGAGGTCCTTACTAGCATTAACACCGAACACAGCAATACGACTACAAAGTGACGGTAGTGAAAAAGAAGTACCTCTAGAAAAAATTCAAAAAGAAGACAGATTACGAATCAAACCAGGCACAACGATTCCAGTAGATGGCGTTGTCATCGATGGTAATTCGACGGTCGATGAATCGATGATCACGGGTGAGTCTATGCCCGCAGAAAAAAATAGTGGTAGCAAGCTCGTAGCTGGCACTGTGAATCAGAAGGGTTCATTGGTGATGCGTGCTGAAAAAATCGGTGCTGACACCCTGCTCTCAAAAATAGTCAATTTAGTGAATCAAGCAGGTCGATCACGCGCACCGATACAAAAACTTGCTGATCGTGTGTCTAGCTGGTTTGTTCCTACCGTAATGGGAATTGCAGTATTGAGCTTCATCCTTTGGGCCTCGCTGGGTCCACCGCCTGGCATGGCGCATGGTTTAGTCGCTGCGGTATCCGTGCTTATCATTGCCTGCCCTTGTGCTTTGGGATTAGCTACACCTATCTCTGTGATGGTAGGTATAGGCCGAGGCGCGCGCGATGGTGTATTAATTAAAGATGCTGAAGGTTTAGAGCTGATGGAAAAAGTCGACACGCTGATCGTCGATAAAACAGGCACTCTCACTGAAGGTAAACCCAAAGTACAACAGATCATTGCTAACGAAGGATTTGCACGAGCCGATGTTCTCGTTCTTGCCGCCGCATTAGAAAATCTTTCTGAACATCCTTTGGCGACTGCCATTGTTGAACATATCAATACACAATCACTTCCTATACTTGCAGTGAGTGACTTTAAAGCTGTTACCGGCAAAGGTATACAAGCCGTGCTTGATGGACAACCGGTACGCTTAGGTAATTCACTCATGTTCAAAGAAGCAGGTATTGATATCAGCTCACTGAATGAAAAAGCGAACGAATTACAAAACCAAGGACAAACAGTCATGTTCGTAGCTGTGGGCGAGCGCTGTGCGGGCTTAATTAGTGTCGCTGATAGCATCAAACCTGAAAGCCGTGAAGCGATCCGCTTGCTGCATGCAGAAGGTGTGAAGATCATCATGATCACGGGCGACAATGCAAATACCGCGCGCGCTGTTGCCGGTTCGTTGGGCATTGATTCTATCTATGCGGATGTTCTACCCGAAGATAAATTCAAACACGTGCAAGCTTTGCAAAAACAGGGACACATTGTTGCGATGGCTGGAGATGGCATTAATGATGCCCCTGCATTAGCCGAGGCCAGTGTCGGTATTGCTATGGGTACGGGAACGGATATTGCAATGCAAAGTGCGCGCATCGTTTTAATCAAAGGTGATTTACGTGGCATCGCTAAAGCACGCCAGCTCTCGCGTGCGACTATGCGCAATATTCGACAGAATTTATTCTTTGCGTTTGTCTACAATTTTGTCGGTGTTCCGATTGCAGCGGGTGCTTTGTATCCCTGGCTAGGTCTATTGTTATCACCGATGATAGCGAGTGCTGCGATGAGCCTGTCGTCCGTATCCGTGATTGCTAATGCACTCAGACTTCGGAATGTGAAACTGTAGGGTTACTCTGGTTACTCTGCTCAGCCAGTTTGCGCAGCACCAGACCCGCAGCGACAAATCCAAAGCTGGCGGTAACAACAACCGCTGAGCCGTAGCCTTCGCAGTTAAGACCGTTAAGGCCTTCATTCGTCTCGGAATTCGTTTCGTCATCCGTCACGCATAACTCCGGATGACGAACCGGTTCGGTGGAATACACCGCATCAATCCCAAATTTATTTTTAGTCCCGCGCGGAAAACCATGCAAGCGACGCAAGCGCTTGCGCACGCGTGCCAGTAATGGTTCTTGTTCCGTACGCGATAAATCGCATACCGCTATTCGTGTGGGATCGACCTGCCCACCGGCACTACCTATGGTGACTAAAGGAATGTGATTCGCGCGGCAATGAACGACGAGCGCTGTTTTGGCGCGCGTATTATCGATAGCATCAATCACATAATCAAACTGCCCCACCGGAATCAGCGTTGTAACATTATCGGGATCGATAAATTCTTCTACACACGTCACTACGCAATAGGGGTTGATCTGCGCAATGCGCTCCGCTAAAGCATCGACTTTCGATTTACCTAAGGTATCCGTGAGCGCATGTAGTTGACGATTGACATTCGATTCAGACAGATGATCAAGATCGATCATGGTGATCTTGCCAATAGCACTGCGCGCCAAACCCTCCACTACCCACGAGCCCACACCCCCAACACCAATCACGCAGACATGGGCTTGTGTAAAGTTTGTCAGCGCTGAGTCGCCATACAAGCGCGCGATGCCGCCAAATCGACGTTCAAAATCGATCGCATCAGAATCCGGTGGAATTAAGGGGAGTACAGTAGCCATGTCAGCATTTTAACGGACAGCGCGCACTAGTATCCTCTACACTGCGACATTCCCAGATAATAATGAGCCGGGTGCTCCCTGCCGTACTCATGATTTTTTACCGTGTCTTTATCTTCCCCACTTTTTCGGCTAATCGCTGTCGCAGTCACCGCACATGTGGCGCTGGGCGCCGCGCGCGTTACGACAGCCCTGTATGCGCTGTCGCTGCATGCTTCTGCATTTACAGTTGGAACATTGATTGCGCTATTTGCTTTGTTTCCCATGCTACTGGCCGTGCCCATGGGACGTGTGATTGATCGCATCGGCATGCGCAAACCATTGATGATTGGCTGCTTGCTTGCCACAGCGGGCGTACTACTGGCCGCATCGATTCCAGGCCTGACCGTGCTGTATCCCGCCGCCATACTTATCGGTACTGGCTTTATGGCGATCTTCATCGGCACTCAACATGCGGTAGGCGTGGTGTCAGCACCTGAGCAACGTACTGCCAGTTACAGTCGACTCTCGCTGGGCTTTTCGATTTCATCGTTTACCGGCCCGTTGATTGCTGGTTTCATGATTGATCATGCCAGCTATTCATACGCGTATTTAAGCTGCGGTATGTTCACACTGGCTGCATTAGCGTTGACTGTGGGTGGTGCAGTTTCACACGTAACTGTGCAACCCGTAATGCATCACCACAGCAAGGGCAGCCCACTAGAATTGTTGCGTGATCGCGAACTTCGTGGCGTTTACTTTATCGGCATTTTATTAGCCGCGGGGTGGGATATGTTTACCTTCGTCACACCCGTTCATGGATCGCAACTAGGCTTTTCTGCTTCTACCATAGGGATGATTCTTGCCAGCTTTGCTGCAGCCACCTTTGTCGTTCGATTAGCCATGCCAGGTATTGTTCAGCGCTACCGAGAATGGCAAATACTCACGGTCGCTCTAAGCGTGGCCGCGCTCTGTTACGTAGCATTTCCTTTTATGGATACACCGCTCTCATTAGCCGCCACCGCCGTCGTGCTTGGACTCGCCTTAGGCACGGGTCAACCAAATGTGTTGGCCTTACTGCATTCGATGGCGCCGCCAGGGCGGGGTGCTGAAGCGATTGGAATTCGTGCGACTATAGGCAATGCCAGTTCCATCATGATGCCCATCGCATTCGGAGCAGC
>JBIIQR010000131.1:0-5033 GCA_044341985.1 Burkholderiaceae bacterium | reverse complement strand
ACGAAGCCGGTATTAACCATGTCAGACCCAGCGCTCCCGCAGCGGCGCCGCCTGACACACCTAGTACATACGGATCCGCTAGTGGGTTGCGCAATAACAGCTGCATCAACGCACCTGCTAATGACAATGAAGCACCGACGGCGAATGCCGATAACGCGCGTGGCATCCGTAACTGTAGCAAAAACTCATTGGATGAAGACGGAATATCACAACCCACGCCGCCACACAGGGACGCCAACACCATGACCCCAGCAGCAGCAACGACTAATGCGCTCAAAGTAAAAAAATAGCTACGCATTCTGGAGACAGAAAGAAAACATCGTCATTAGAAGGCGCGACGTGCGGTCAGTTGCACAATTCGCCCTGGGTCGGGATAAACACCATTTCGGCATTCGCCGTAGGCCGTAGAAAAATAGTTTTTATCTGTCAAATTAGTACCAGCAATGGCGAATTCCCACAGTTGGCTGCGCCAAGCGTAACGTGCATCTAGCGTATCAAATCGAGGAATCCTAGTACTACACGTATTCGCAAAATCATTTCCATAGCGTTGACTATCAACTGCTTGCCAACCAATATCAGCCCGTCTGCCATCACCAGGCAACCAAGTTAAGCGCGTAGAGAACGTATTTTTAGCGACTAGTGGAATCTCCTTACCTACATTGGGACCATCACGAAACGTAGGCGATACATGCTGCGCCGTCGCCTGCACGCTCCAATTAGAGCTGAGTGACTGATTGATACGAATCTCAACGCCTTCTCTGCGTGTTGGATCGAGATTAACGTTTGCGCCCGGAAAGAGAGGAACGGCAGACGGTGCAATCGGGTTATAAATGATTTCATTACGTAGATCATGGCGAAACCAGTTAACGGTTAAGTGACCGTTGTTATTCTTGACTTGAGTACCCACCTCAACATCGTTTGATGTTTGCGGTAATAACACTCCTACTGCCCCGGTGATCTCATTGACATTGGCAACTCGGTAGCTACGTCCTGTTTTGCCATAAAGACCAAAATTAGCCGTCAGATCGTGGGCAGCCATGACTTCCCATGCATTCAAATTTAGATCCTGCTTCATACCAGCAGAAGATGAATTAAACATTTCTCGCCTTGCACCCAATGCCACGCTTGATTGACTTATCCGCATTTCATGACGCAAATAGAATGCATCCGAATCCTGAGCAGCTTCGCTATATCCGCGCGCAGTGGAACGAATCAAATCTACGCCAGCGACCGTTTCATGACGAATGTCATTCGCCTGAATGATATGCTTTACGCGTGGAGAAAACTGATACATATCGGAGTTCGTGACCGACGTGTAAGGGATGCTCGGGTAGTTACCCACAGCACGCTGATTACGATACGAAAAATCGGCCGCATAATCCCAATCACCCAGTTTTCGCTCCATAAAGAATACATAGCGACTAGCATCAGACGTACCGTAGTCATTGGGTTTAAGGGTCTGTCGTGTATCAGTATTGAATTGTGAAAGAGTTAGCGACCCAGGTAAGCCCGATTCTTGATTAGAAAAATTTGTACGCAAGCCAATACGTCCGCCCTCTATAGCCGTATGCAAACCCAATCCAAGATTTGTTTGTTCGGTGTAACCATTAGTTCGAAATCCGTCGGAATGGCGAGTGCTTGCATTGATATCTACGACAAGTGCCTCTACTCCTGTAGAGAGATTGGCGCGTACCTCGCGATGACCATAATTTCCAACGACAGCAGCCACGCTGCCGGTCTGGTTGCCCACATTACCTTTTTTAGTAATGATATGAATTGTGCCGCCAGTCGCACCATTGCCGTACAAAACGCTACTACCGCCTCGAGTCAATTCAATCCGCTCAACTGAATCGACTGGAATCGATGACATCAGCGCATTGCTAAGATCGATTTCAGAGAGTCGAATTCCATCGACCATGACTACCAGGTTCTGTTCGCTGGTCGTACCGAAACCACGCAGATCTAGTGCGCTATCCGAAGAGCCAATTAAATTTTGTCTTCCTAATACACCTGCGATTTTACGAATCGCTTGATTAACATCTGATGCACCTGATGAACGTATCTGTTCAGCAGTAATAATCGTGGTACTTGCAGACATCCCTGTCAAACGATCTTCAAAACGATTAGCAGTAACGACCACGGGCGGTAAGCTAGATTTCGCTTCTTCTGAAAACGATTGATTACAAAAAGCAGACGCTAAAATGGGAACGAGCAACGACAAATGCCTACCCGAAGCCGTGTGAGTGTGAATAGTTTTCATTTTTTAAACGATAGAGTCGTCCACCCGCTTCCCCGCAGGTCGACCTACCAGGACAGACTACGAGACTATCGGGCGAAAATGTGCCGGGCAAAGCCCACTGCATTCACGGTCCGACGAACACCATCCCGATTCGTCTATCCCACCTGTTATGGCCGGTATCCGGGCTAACAAGCGATCTATTTCGCCTTCCCATGCGTTAAAACACACAGTGGCTTTTGAAACAGACTGCATGGCGAACCATGCGCTTGCTTACCGTTGCGGGGGCAGCACACGTTGGCGTTAGCTCAGCTAATAGCCTGAGCGAAAGCTTCGTGTTTCCCGTTTAACTGCCCGTCGGAACCGACGGGCGAGCACCAAAACAGGTTTAGTTTAGGCGACGATTGACCTTTACGTCAACGTCAATTGTTCCAACCAAGTTTTTGAAAGATTTAGAAACCCATTACACTTCTGAAAAATATAAAAAAGGAGATCGTGATGTCCACCTCATCTGCAGCCACTCAATCCCTCGTTGCTTATTACAGCCAGCAATACAACGCACGGGCTTCTATCCCAGATCATCCAGAAATTTTCTCGCGCTGGCAGCATGACTCAGCCTTGGTTCGACGTACCCATGCGGGTTTGCTCGATGTCCCTTACGGATCAACCGTCGGTGAGCGATTAGATTTTTATCCAGCTCACAAAAGCTCAGCTCCCTTACTCGTGTTTATTCATGGTGGTTGGTGGCGCTCGCTCGACAAATCTGATTTCACGTTTGTCGTTCCAGGCTATAGAGACGCAGGTTTTAATGTGGCGCTGACCAATTACACACTCGCACCAACGGCAAGTCTTGAAGAGATAACACGCGAACAATTACGCGCCTTGGCTTGGCTTTATCGAAACGCAGGACGCTATGACTACGATCCGGAAAGGATAGTGGTAGCGGGTCATTCCGCCGGTGGTCATTTAGCTGCCATGATGATGGCCGCGCAATGGGATGAATGGTCGAGCGATCTGCCTATAGATTTAGTCAAAGCCGGTGTACTTATGTCAGGATTGTTTGATCTGGAGGCTGTGAGTCACGTCGATTTTGTAGCGGATGATTTGCAATTGACGGCTGAGCGCGTCAACACATTGTCTCCGGCCTGGATGCCGCAGTCACACCCTGCTCCGTTTATTACTTCTGTGGGCGATCTCGAATCTGAAGAATTTAAACGCCAAAATCAGTTGATTGCTGAAAACTGGTTTGAGAACCATCATCACGATGTTTTACTTGATGGCTATAACCATCTGACGATCTGCGATGCCTTCGGAACACCGGGACATCCCCTATTTGAATCTACCTGTGAATTGATAGACTCGTTATAAAATTTTCAGATCGTCGGGAAAGGGTAATGCCGTCTTAGCGAGTTAAAATACTTTATGGCGGATTGTCGCGAATTATTCTTTGTCGCAGAATGTCTTGGAACTCAGTAGCTAACAAGACTTCCCTCAACAAAACAATAAAACTTCCTGTCAGTGACACTAACGCCAATACGAACAACCCGGCAATCGGTGTCACCAATCGTAAATCTAAGGTATCCGCCACAAACAAAACCGCAACGACCAAACAAATTAATAATGCGCAGAAGGTCGAGAGGAAAATTGCACGATTAATCTTTTTTGCACGGCGAAACAAGACATTTAACTCGTCAATGGCTCCTGCTCTGGCCTTGGGAGTAATCGCTGGCGCCCCCTCTTCTAGTCGTTCTTCTAGCACCCTTGTGCGATCAATAATGCGAGCTAATCGGTTGGTCAAAACCAGCATATTAGTGCCCACTCCAGTTAGCAAAAAAACTGGTGCAATGGCTAATTGAATGATGTGCCCTATCTCACCCGGTTGAATATTCATGATCGCCGCATACGTCCCCAAAGACCTAAAGGGTAACAGACTAACAGCGAAAAATTACAGCACAGTAAAAACAATACTAATGTTAATAATCCCATCGGCTACCCACGTACGACTCGCTCTCAACTAAAACTTTCTGAACCTAGACTCAGTGGTCTTTCAAAGCAGTGTCAAAGAGATTTCTGAGAGCCCAATTTATGCTTGGCGCAAGCCTATAAATGAATTTTTTCTTCAAATAAACATCCATCAATGGCCCCTCGGCAATCCAGCTAAGTAACCAATCACAAATATTTGATTCACTCAAAATTTTTGATGCAAATCATCTAGGTCGCTTTGCGAAAAGCTGTTACATTTAGCCTTAATGTTGTCATTTTGTTACTACGGAGCAAGCACCATGAACTTTTGCCCTGCCATAACCACCTCCGAACTGACGTGCTGAAGGTATGAATTTGATCTACAACGCTCACGCTAAGCTAGTCACAAAGGGACTTCATCATGATTAAGGTAGTCATTGCGGATGACCACGCACTGATGCGAGAAGGCCTAAAACACATTTTGCAACCGGTCACAGATATTCAAATATGCGCTGAAGCCACCAATGGCTTCGAGACGCTGCAGTCAATCCGAAGCAATCCCTGTGATGTGTTGATTATGGATTTGTCCATGCCCGGTAAAGGCGGCATGGAACTCATACGACAAGTTAAAGAAGAAGTCCCGCTGGTCCATATTTTGGTATTGACCATGCATGAAGAACACGAATATGCCGCCCGTGCAATTCGAGCCGGGGCACTCGGCTACATGACTAAAGAAGGAGCAGGAACTCAACTAGTCATCGCCATACGACGCGTCGCTACTGGACGTCCTTACATCAGTATGGATGTCGCCGAACAGTTAGCTATTGAGGCTATG
>JBIIQR010000130.1:0-5061 GCA_044341985.1 Burkholderiaceae bacterium | reverse complement strand
ACAATAGGTTGTACTTTTCGTAATCGAGGTCGCTTATCTGTCGGGCTCTCAGGTCTGACAAATCATAACCTCGTTTTATGGCATGTTTTTGACTTCGTGCATCGGGCGGACTTCCAGGATGGTAATTATGCGTGCCTGCTGAATCAATGTGTATGTGTTGATGAAGGCCACGCGCATGCACCAAATCACGAAAGACACCGTGCGCCGTTGGGCTGCGGCAGATATTACCCATGCACAGAAATAGTAAGCTAAAGCTCGGCGTTGAAAGATGGGGGTTCATGGGAGAGCTGTTGCTAACTGTTTATAGTCTTTTTCAGTTAAACCGCTGTGCCAAATGCCCAACCAATCAAACTGGTTGCTGCCATGGCTGCCACACCCCAGAAGGCGACACGCAAGCCACCTTTGAGCATAGAAGCTCCGCCAACACGCGATGCCAAACTTCCTAATAAGACGAGACCGAATAGTGAGCTGGTAGCGACTATTGGCTGTAATAATTGAAATGGAACAAGGGCAGCGACAATCAAGGGGAGTAAGGCGCCGCCAGCGAAACTAACAGCCGATGTCCAAGCGGCTTGCACTGGTCTTGCTGTGCCAAATTCAGTGATACCTAATTCTTCGCGGGCGTGGGCAGCCAAGGCATCATGTGCTGTCAGTTGGGATGCAACTTCGCTGGCGAGATTAGGTTTTAAGCCACGACTAACATAGATGGCGGTGAGTTCTTTGTGTTCAGCGGCAGGATCTTCTTCCAACTCGAGTCGTTCGCGAGCGAGATCAGCTTGTTCGGTATCGGCTTGTGCTTGCACTGAGACATATTCGCCAGCAGCCATTGACATGGCTCCAGCAATGAGTGCAGCCAGACCCGCGACGATGACTGAATGATGACTCGCATTCGAGGCAGCTACCCCGAGGATTAAACTGGCGGTAGAAATAATGCCGTCATTAGCACCGAGCACAGCCGCTCGGAGCCAATTGATATGGTGCATACGATGAGATTCGTGATGAAGTCGTGACATAGAGATAGGGGTCGATTCGTGAACAGGGCAAAGCTTACCTGAAGTTATTGTTTTTCATTTTCAAGCCGGTATACGCAACTTGCTAAATCACTACTTAGGATTACATCGTACAGGTGCCATGCAAGACTTCAGCGGCAACGAGTACGAAGATTTATTTTCGGTCCTTTATCGTGCAAGCGGACTTCAAAAAATTAACTTTGCACACCACCACTGCTACGAGTGGAGAGTATTTTGTATGAGTTTTTTGGTGAGCCTAAATCCAGTATGGTGATTTTCCATCCGGAGTTACTAACAAAGCGACCCATCATCAACCCTTTATCACGCTGAATAATAAATTCAGCGCTGACTACTGTTTCGTAATAGTTCTTTTTTCCTGCCAGAGCTTCTAGGGCAACATCGGCTCTGACTTCAGAGGCGCCTGTAATAGTGCGGGTCAGATCACTTTCTGCATAAACCGAATGACTCGTGAATAGTGTTAGCAAGCTAGCGATAAATATAAGTGGCGCATAAATAGCGAAGTTTTAGTGGCTAAGTGAGTGGAGATAAAAAATCACGATCTGAGCCAGTGGCTGATGATGTGACCGATATCGTCTATTTCTTCTTCGCAGACGGAGTGCGGCATGGAGTAGTCTTTCCATTCGATGGTGTAGCCTAGGCTCGTAAGAAAATCGCGCGACGTTTCGGCACGAGCGATCTGAACCACTGGATCAACCCGGCCATGCGCCATAAAAATGGGCGTAGAACGATTAGCTTCACTGCGCTCTGCAAGAAGTTTGTCTGCGAGCGGAAGATAGCCTGATAGACACAACATGCCAGCGAGTTTTTTTGGATAGCGCAGACCGGTTTGCAGAGTCATGGCGCAGCCTTGTGAAAAACCGGCCAGGATAATACGTTCGGCGGGTATACCGCGTTCAATTTCACGCGCAATCAATTGCTCGATTTGTTGTTGAGATTTTCTTAAGCCGATTTCATCTTCGCGTCGTACTAAGTCCATACCCAAAATATCGTACCAAGCACGCATGACGTAGCCATTGTTGATCGTGACAGGCATGGTTTCTGCGTGGGGAAAAATAAATCGAATCGCAGGACATTCAGAGAGATCAAGTTCACGGACGATGGGTACGAAGTCATTACCATCAGCGCCTAAGCCATGCATCCAAATAACGGCTGCTTCAGGATGATCGCCGGTCGCAATCTCTACAGTTTCTAATAATGACATGGTGAGTAGCTTTCTTTACTCGTGATGATGAAAATGACGGCGCAAGAAATTTTTTAATTGATTATTTCGCGCGTAGGGCTGACTTGGGACGGAATGCCTTACAGACAATCTCTTGTGTTTCGATATACGGACCACCGATCAAATCAATACAGTAGGGAACGGCAGAAAAAATGCCAGGCACGATCGATTTACCTGACTCATCTTTTAATCCTTCGAGAGTTTCGCGTATCGATTTGGGTTGTCCTGGTAGGTTCATAATCAACGCCGCATGATCAGACGTTTCGCGAATCACTGCGACTTGGCGGGAGAGTATGGCCGTCGGCACGAAGCGCAAACTAATTTGACGCATTTGTTCGCCAAATCCCGGCATGGGCTTAGTACCCACTGCTAGCGTTGCTTCCGGCGTGACGTCGCGACGTGCAGGACCGGTGCCGCCTGTCGTTAGTACGAGATCGCATCCCACTTCATCAACCAGTTCAATTAATGTTTTTTCTATCGTGGACTGAACGTCGGGAATCAGCCGAGTTTCCATTTGCCACGGGCTACTTAATGCCTGTGCAAACCAGTCTTTGAGTGCGGGCACGCCTTGATCTTCGTAGACACCTGTCGATGCCCGATCAGATATAGATACCAAACCTATGAGTAATTCGTCCGGATGATTACGCGTCTTCTTCATCGTCATGCTCGTGCGGTTGATCGGCGTTTTGAGAGTCGGTGGCTGATTGCTTCAAACTTTTCAGTAATTGAAAAATTTCGCGATAGGCTTTTGGTGGTTTTTGCTCGGCTTGTTCTTTACGTGCGTTACGTATCAAATTGCGAACATGTTGAATATCTAACTCAGGGTGTTTCTCGCGCAATACAGTCAGCGCATTATCATCAGCGAGCAATCGATCGCGCTGTCGCTCTATGGCATGCAAAGCGGCTGTTTCAGATTTCGAGCTTCCGTGCCAGCTATCAATGGCGGTTTGAATGACGGCGACTTCGTCGGATTCGAGCGTGCGCATTTTTTTACCAACGTACTGCATTTGCCGACGCCGACCTTCATGATCGGTAATTTGCTGGCATATCAAGATGGCTTCAAGTACATCCTCAGGCATGGCAACGCGTTTCACGCGATCGGTGGGGGCCGCCACAAGCTCTGCGCCCAGCTTTTGCAGGGCGGTCATGTCGCGTTTAAGTTGAGATTTAGAGGGGCGCTCGTATTGCTGCTCGAATTCACTAGACTGGAATCCGACGGAGCCGCGATTAGCATTAGGCATGATGGGCAGCGTATGTCGATTGTCAACGGCTGCTATGATACCCGCTTTGCTACTTTCTTATGAAAATGTCCCATGACTACTTCCAACTTTACTTATAGCCAAGATCACCTCAAAGAGATCGCCAGCGACGTGCTTCGTTTTGCGCGGGAAAAAGGAGGATCGGATGCGGTTGTTGAGATTAGCGAAGGTCAAGGGCTATCGGTGAGTGTGCGCAAAGGCAAGGTTGAGACGATAGAACAGAACAAAGACAAAGGTATTGGTGTCACCGTATTTCTTGGTGAAGGTAAAGCTATTCGTCGTGGGAATGCGAGTACGTCTGATTTTTCAACCAAAGCGTTGAAAGATACCGTTGAAGCTGCTTACAACATTGCGCGCTTTACAGCCGAAGATGACTGTGCCGGTTTACCAGAAGCTGAGTTACTTGAGACGGACCCACGCGATTTGTCACTGTTTCATCCTTGGCAGTTGTCGGCGAGTGAAGCCGTTGATTTGGCTATGCGAGCAGAAGCCGCTGCCTTTGCGGTGGATAAGCGAATTACGAATAGCGAAGGTGCGAATACCTTTGCGCAGCAATCACATTTTGTGTTGGCCAATTCGCGTGGGTTTATTGCAGGTTATCCGTATTCGCGTCATTCGCTATCAGTATCACCGATTGCTGGTAAAGGTAACAACATGCAGCGCGATGGTTGGTATTCCTCTGATCGGAATCCTAAAAAATTAGCGGATCCCGAAGCGATTGGTCGTTACGCTGCCGAGCGCGCTTTGTCGCGCTTGAATGCACGTCAGCTTGATACGCGTAAATGCCCTGTATTGTTCGAAGCACCTCAGGCAGTAGGTTTGATTGGTGCGTTTGTGCAGGCCGTCTCAGGCGGTGCGCTGTATAGAAAATCCACTTTTTTGACGGATTCTCTGGGTACGGAGATATTTGGTCCGGATATACAAATCATCGAAGACCCTCATCAGTTAGGTGGGGTGGGCTCGGCACCCTTTGATGAAGAAGGCGTTCGTACGCAGCACCGTGAGATTGTGCGTAATGGTGTGTTACAAGGCTATTTTCTATCTACCTATTCGGCGCGCAAGCTGGGCATGAAAACCACTGGCAATGCGGGTGGTTCGCATAATCTTGAGATACGCTCAACACGCACGAAATCCTCGGATGATTTTCGTGCGATGCTGAAAAAAATGGGTAAAGGATTGCTCGTCACGGAGTTGATGGGGCAGGGCTTAAATTATGTGACCGGTGATTATTCTCGTGGCGCTTCAGGCTATTGGGTGGAGAACGGCGAAATTCAATACGCGGTTGAGGAAATTACCATCGCTGGGAATATGCGCGATATGTTAAAAAATATCGCTGCTATAGGTAGTGATGTACTAGCGCGCGGCACAAAAAATACCGGCTCAATTTTGATAGAAAGTATGACCATCGGCGGTTCATAACTTTCCGGAATTCTGAGTTTTTTAACCCGGATAGTCATTGATTATCCGGGTTTTGTTTTTCATCAATATGGTTTTTCACAATAGAACCGATTAATCTATCCGCATTGCCATGCCGTAACGAAAATCTGCGGTG
>JBIIQR010000129.1:0-5092 GCA_044341985.1 Burkholderiaceae bacterium | reverse complement strand
TGGAGGGTTGTGTAGGCTGCGGTCTGTGCGGTGAAAATGCGCATGCAGCGACCTTGTGCCCGAGTTTTTATCGTGCCGAAATTATTCAAAATGCGCATTGGCATGAAAAACTTTTGTCCGGCGTTAGACACCTCCTGTTGCGTTGGGTACAACCAGCATGAGCTTGGCTAACGTGATGAATTCATCAGCCGTTGTCCCCCGTCCTTTATCGGTATTGATTTGTGCCTTGGGCGGTGAGGGTGGTGGTGTATTAAGCGATTGGTTAATGGAGATCGCTCGCAAGGCAGGCTATGCCGCTCAGGCGACATCAATTCCCGGTGTGGCGCAACGTACGGGAGCAACGACGTATTTTTTTGAGCTCTATCCCGTACCCGTTGCTCAGCTCGCTGGACGTAAGCCGGTGTTTAGCTTGCACCCCATTCCCGGTTCGCTCGATATAGTGATTGCTTCAGAGTTGTTAGAAGCAGCACGTTGTGCGAGTAATGGATTGCCTACTTCTGATCGCACTGTATTCATTACCTCTACCTCACGCACATTCACCACGACTGAACGGTCCGCTATGGGTGATGGCCGTTTGGATAGCGCAGCTTTACTCGCACTGGTGCAATCTGTGAGCCGCGTTCATCATGCCTTCGATATGCAGCGCGTCGCGGCAGAAAATGCCACTGTGGTGAGTGCCGTCATGTTGGGTGCATTAGCAGCGAGTGGAGTGCTGCCATTTGAGCGTGCCCTATGCGAAGAGGTGATACGAGAAGGCGGTCGCGGCGCACAGGCGAGCTTGCAAGGTTTTGCGGCGGCGTGGCAAATGATTGCACAAACCAATCAGCACGCTGAACAAGCGCAACAGCTGATTAATTTAATCGGCGACTCAGAAAAAAATGTAGCTGAGCTGGCGGGATTTCCTGCACCAATTAACGACATGCTGCGGCTGGGTTTGCTGCGAGTTCAGGAGTATCAGGGCAGCGCTTACGGAAAATTATATGTGTCGCGTGTGCGTAGCCTACTTGATGCAGAACATCGTGTTGATGCTGACGCACTGCATGGCATGCAACTGACACGTGAAGTGTCACGCTGGTTAGCTTTGTGGATGTCCTTTGATGACATCGTCCGTGTGGCCGATTTAAAAAGTCGTGCCTCACGTAGTGAGCGAGTGCGGCGTGAAGTTGGCGTTAAATCAGGCGATGTACTCGCTGTGTATGAGCACTTCAAACCGGGCGTGCCTGAGATCGCTGGTCTATTACCCAAGCCTGTTGCTGATCGATTGCTGGCGTGGGATGCACAACGTGTAGCAGAAGGAAGAGAGCCTTGGTCTATGCCTATCAAGCTCGCGTCACACACCGTACTCGGTACGCTGTTATTGCGTTTACTCGCCACATGTAAATATATCCGACCCTTTAGTAGTCGTTATGCCGAAGAGCAGGCACTGATTGAAGAATGGTTAACAGCTGTCATGTCGGGCTTAGCGGAAGATTGGCAGTTAGGTTTCGAGTTGGCTTTATGTGGCCGACTGATGAAGGGCTATGGTGAAACGAATCATCGAGGTCGCGATAATCTGCTGCACGTGATACGTCACCTCGCTAATGATCAGCGTACTACAGCAGCTGCGCGTGCTGCTGCAATCCGACGTGCACGTGAAGCAGCGCTCACGGATGAGGCGGGTACACAATTAGATCGCGTATTAAAAGAACTCGGTGCGCCAGCACGACCTATCAAAGCTCAGCCTATACGCTGGATGCCGCGTAGCCGAAATACCTAACGATGAGCAGTTAACGAGGAACCGTATGAGCAAGACCGTGGTGTATACCGTGCACGTAGAATTTGGTGATTGTGATCCTGCACGGATTGTTTGGTTTCCCAATTTTTTTCGCTGGATTGATGCCGCATCCCGCCATTTTTTTATTCAGTGTGGCGTGCCACCTTGGCATGAGACAGCGAAAACTATGGGCTTAATTGGTACGCCTTTAGTCGATACGCAGGCTAGTTTTATTCGAACGGCCAGCTATGGTGATGTACTGGCGATTCACACCTCGATTACCGAATGGCGGAATAAAAGTTTTGTGCAGAATTATCGAATCCTACGCGATGATGTCGAGATCATGACCTGTAATGAAGTCAGAATTTTTGCAGCCGACAAAGAGGGTGGAGGGATTCGAGCACTGCCTGTGCCCGAATCAATACGCTTAGCGTGTTCTTGATGTACCAAAACGCTGACTATCAAACGCATTACCCCGCAACGGCTCCTAAAGGGCTCACGCCTATCCATCGTACGTGCAGCCACTGTAAGAAAACATACCAAACGATAGCACCAACAGCGAGTGTGACCCGGGTACCCAAGACGGTTCCAGCAGGGTACTCAACGTCGTTCATGCGATCGCGCTTGCGCGACGAACGAAAATTCAGAACTGCCCACACTAACAAGCTGCCGAATAAAATCACATCAGCCAGGTTGCCATTTGAGATCAAATGCGCCAACGCCCAGATTTTGACACCTGCCACCATAGGGTGACCAATTTTTTCTTTGATGATATTGCGCGGTACATAGGCGGCTGCTACTAAGAAGAAGGCTAACAGGTTAAGTATTAGCGCAATATTGCGAGCGGCAATTGGTGGTTCCCACAGTGGTAAGGGTGTTAGTCGTGCTTGCCCGTAACCGATGATCATTAGCCCAAAGCCAGCTATCGACACTAAAGTAATCAGAACTTTCCAGCGTTTTTCGCCCAGGCGTTCTAGCATGTGTGAGCGCCAGTCATCGGTAAAAATACGGGTTGAATGGGCGACGATAAAGAGAATGAGTCCTAGAATCAACAAAGGCATGAAACGCTCCCAAAATGAGCCACTAAAAGGAGCACAGTGTAGCGGATTCTGCCTACATTAGACTAAATTGCACTATCTTCAATCCAATTGCGACTCTGTTATCATATTTGCATTGGGGCAGCCTCTAGCCCTTTCTTCCGATATGTTTTTATGAATGATTATGCAAACTAAACCCGTTGCTTTGCGCCAGATCGTCGCAGCCGTTATTGGTAATGCACTCGAGTGGTATGACTTTGTCGTGTACGGTTTTATGACCGTCATCATTTCGCGTTTATTTTTTCCTACGGATAGCGAATACGCCTCATTGCTGCTCACCATGGTGACCTTCGGGGTTGGATTTTTCATGCGTCCCGTAGGCGGGGTACTGATTGGTATGTATGCCGATAGAAAAGGGCGCAAAGCAGCCCTTCTGCTCATTATATTTTTGATGACTATATCGGTTGCCATGATTGCCTTTGCGCCGACCTACGCCGCTATTGGTATCGCTGCTCCTATGATCATTTTGCTAGCGCGATTGTTACAAGGGTTGGCTACGGGTGGTGAGTTCGCCAGTGCGACGGCATTTCTAGTGGAGAGCGCACCGGCCGGCCGGCGTGGTTTTTTTGGTTCTTTGCAGATGGTTGGGCAAAGTTTGGCGGCACTCGCGGGTGCAGGGGTAGGTTTGCTGATTACGCAGGGCTTAACGCCTGAGCAAATCGATAGCTGGGGTTGGCGCTTGCCTTTTCTGTTTGGTTTGCTGATTGGTCCTGTGGGTTTGTATATTCGACGTTACCTCGATGAGACCGAGGCCTTTATAGAAGCGAGCCAATCTCAGATAAAACGAGTCGGTTTAGCGCAGCTGTGGCGTGAGCATAAGCGCAGCATCTTGGCATGTTTTGGTTTAGTGGTGGCCGGCACTATAATGTATTACGTGGTGCTGATCTATATGCCTACTTACGCAAAAACACAGCTGAAGATTCCTTTGGCGGATGCCTTTGGCGCACAAGTAGCCGGACTACTATGCCTAACCATCGCAATCCCCTTTTTTGGCGCGCTCAGTGATCGTATCGGACGTAAGCCGGTACTCTTAGTTGCGATGCTTTGTTATTTTGTTTTGCCTTATCCCTTATTCGCTTGGTTGCAGGCAGAGCCAACCGTACTTCGCCTCACCATCATGCAAATAGGATTGTGCACAACGGTGGCGATTGCCTCGGGCCCTATATCAACAGCATTAGCAGAGCAGTTTCCAGTGCATACGCGCTCAACCGGTCTTGCGTTAGCTTACAATTTTGCGGTGATGTTGTTTGGAGGTTTTGCGCAGTTGATCGTTACGTGGTTAATTCGTGTGACAGGCACACCACTTGCGCCAGCGTTTTATGTAATGTTTGGTGCTGTTGTTGGTACGATAGGTGTCATGTTGATGGTAGATCACTACAAAGAGGAAAAATTACAATGAATCAGCCTGTCGCTCCCAGTGCAGAAGATCAGTTTGACGAAGAGACATCGCGTCGCATTGAAGCAGTTTATCTGACGCCAGATGTTGCCAATCAGCGTGACAAAGTATTGGCGATGTTAGCGCCGCATGCCGGTGAAAAAGCATTGGACATAGGTTGCGGCCCTGGGTTAACAACGCAGGCGCTGGCGCAGCAGATAGGTGCGACAGGCAAAGTGATTGGTGTAGACATCGCTGCACCTATGCTCGCGATTGCTTCAAAGCGTTGTGAAAATTTACCGCAGGTGAGTTTTTCTCAATGCGATATTTTGAGTATGCCGTATGAAAACGGCAGTTTTGATATCGCCTTAGCGACCCAAGTGTATGAGTATGTTGAAGCGATTGACGATGCGTTGGTTGAATTAGCGCGTGTGATACGACCCGGTGGCCGAGTCTTACTGGTTGATACAGATTGGGAATCGTGTGTTTGGGCGAGTTCGGATGATGCACGTATGCGTCGCGTGATCGATACCTGGAATCAGCACATCCCCGAGCCGCAGTTACCGCGCACACTTAAGCATCGTATGGAGCGAGCCGGGTTTGATGACGTAAAGGTTGATGTCATTCCACTCGTGAATCTGGCCTACGATCTTCACACCTACAGCATAGGCATGTCGACCGTGATTGGTAGTTTTGCGGCGGGACGAAATGGTTTGTCAGCCCAAGATATTGCAGAGTGGCAGGCTGACTTGAAAAAGCAGGGCGACAAAGGACAGTATTTTTTCAGCCTAAATCGTTACGTTTACTTGGCTGAGCGGGGATAACCATCCCCGCTTCATCACAGCGGCGCTAGGATAATTATGCGTC
>JBIIQR010000004.1:0-17525 GCA_044341985.1 Burkholderiaceae bacterium | reverse complement strand
ATTTACTGTACGCGCGCTTCTGGACCAAAGTCATGCGTGATTTTGGTTTGATTAACTTTGATGAACCGTTTACCAACTTGCTCACGCAAGGCATGGTGCTCAACGAAACCTATTATCGCGAGGAAGCCTCAGGTAAAAAAATCTGGATCAACCCAGAAGACGTTACGCTGAAAATGGATGACAAAGGTCGTCCGGTATCGGCCATCTTAACCACCGATGGTCAGCCAGTACATATCGGCGGCACGGAAAAAATGTCTAAGTCGAAAAACAATGGCATTGATCCGCAAGCCATCATCGACCAATACGGCGCCGATACGGCGCGACTGTTCACCATGTTTGCCTCACCACCTGAACAAACACTGGAATGGTCTGGTGCAGGCGTTGAAGGTGCTCAGCGTTTCTTGCGTCGCGTATGGAATTTCGCTCACGCACAGATGCAGCTTATTGATCTCAATGCGAGCTTACCTAGCGATTTATCCGCTGATCTGAAAACCTTACGTCGCGAAGTACACAAAGTTTTGCAGCAAGCCGATCATGACTATCAACGTCTGCAATACAACACCGTTGTTTCAGCGTGCATGAAAATGCTGAATCTGCTGGAAGGCGCTACCTACGCTAACGATGCCGGTAGCCGTGCTGTGCTGACAGAGTGTTTGGGGATTTTCTTGCGCGTGTTGTATCCGGTAGCACCTCACATCACCCATGTGTTGTGGGATGCTCTGGGCTACGCTAAACCCCATGGCGACATTCTCGATGCACCTTGGCCTAAGGTCGACAGCTCGGCGCTCGAACAAGCCGAGATCGAGCTGATGATACAAGTCAATGGCAAACTACGCGGCAGCATCATCGTCGCAAAAACTGCAGATAAAGCCAGTATCGAGGCTGCAGCACTCGCTAACGAACACGTACAAAAACATCTGACAGGTACACCCAAGAAAATTATTGTGGTGCCTGGCAAACTCGTCAACATCGTCGCTTAACACTGTACTGAAGGAGACTTGCGTGCAAACCAACCGCCGCCTGTGGATTTCGTTAATGATGACACTGCCACTGGCCGCCTGCGGCTTCCAGTTGCGCGGTTCTCGCTCAAGTGCCAACCTGCCCTTTAGCTCAGTCCATCTCGAAATCGCCAAAAATTCGCCGATAGAACGCGAACTTCGGAATGCCATTCTTTCCCAAGGCAATACGGCGATTGCGACTGATCGCAAATCGGCGGATATCACTGTGCGCGTACTGTCAGAGCGTCAAGAAAAGAAAGTCCTCACGCTGAATGCGCAAGGTCAGGTGCGTGAATTTAGTTTGCTGTATCGATTGCGCTTCGACGTCATCGGTAAAGAGAATGCGCAAATCGTAAATGATACCGAGCTAGCGCTACAAACCTTCATGAGCTATTCCGAATCGCAAGCCGTCGCGAAAGAAACCGAAGAACGATTAATTTATAACGATCTTCGTGCCGACGCCGTCAGTCAAATCATGCGCCGACTGGCGCAGATCAAACCAGAGCAGTAGGCTAGTTAGTGCAAGTGCGCGCTGAAGCGCTTGATGCGCATCTCGAAAAATCACTAGCCTCGCTGTATGTGATTGCTAGCGACGAACATTTGCTGTCTATGGAAGCAGCCGATCGCATTCGTAAAAAAGCACGCAGCACCGGATTTTCTGAACGTGAAGTACTCATCGTTGATCGCTACTTCAAATGGGGTGAGCTCACATCCACCCAACAATCGATGTCACTGTTTGGCGATAAAAAACTCATTGAGCTTCGTATACCCACCGGTAAACCCGGAAAAGAAGGCGGACAAGCTTTACAAGATTACGCCGCAAATTGCGCAGCCGCTGCCACCGCTGATGACACGCTAACCTTAATTACCTTACCCAAACTCGATTGGGCCGCACAAAAAAGTGCTTGGGTTACTGCTTTGCAGCGCGCCGCCGTGTATATCGATATTCCTGTCGTTGAGCGGCCTCAGCTCGCTAACTGGATAGGCCAGCGCTTAGCAGCGCAAGGGCAAAGCGCCGACAAGCTGTCACTCGACTTTATGGTGGAACGTGTCGAAGGCAATTTACTGGCGGCCCATCAAGAAATCCGCAAACTAGGGCTGCTGTATCCTGAAGGTAGACTGAGTGCCGAACAAGTGCAAGACGCTGTTTTGAATGTGGCGCGCTATGACGTGTTTAAGCTTTCCGAAGCAATGCTGTCAGGCGATGTTAGCCGACTGGTGCGCATGCTCGAAGGCCTTAAAGGTGAAGGTGAAGCCTTACCCCTCGTGCTGTGGGCAGTAGCCGAAGAAATACGAATTCTGCTGAAGTTGAAACTGGGCGTGAATGATGGTCGACCACTCGCCGTACTAATGAAGGACTATCGCATCTGGGGCCCGCGCGAGCGTTTAATACCGAATGCGATAGCACGCGTCACACTCAACACCTTACAAACAGCGATGCATGACGCAGCTCAGATCGACAAACTCATTAAAGGCTTACGTGCGCGAGCATTCGCCGGTGATCCTTGGGATGCTTTATTACAGTTAGCAATGCGAATCGCACGATAAAAAATTCGACACAGGAATTTAGTCATGGATATTCAACACTACATGAACACCTTAGGTCAGTCGGCACGTAAAGCAGCACGTGCCATGGCCAAAGCCGACACCGCCTCTAAAAATCGTGCGCTGGAATTAATCGCGCAAGCGATACGACGCGATGCCGCACTACTTACCGCCGCTAATCAAAAAGATCTAGAACAAGCGCGTAGTAATGGCTTGGCTGCCGCCATGATTGATCGATTAACGCTGTCTGAGAAAGCGATTGCCACCATGGCCGAGGGCTTGGAACAAATCGCTTCATTGCCCGACCCGATCGGTGAAATCAGCAATATGAAATATCGCCCTACCGGCATACAAGTCGGACAAATGCGTGTGCCACTCGGTGTAATTGGCATTATTTATGAAGCACGTCCGAATGTCACCGTCGATGCAGCAGGACTGTGCATTAAAAGTGGTAACGCCACCATACTGCGCGGCGGTTCTGAAGCAATTCACTGCAATCAAGCGCTGGCAAAACTTGTGAAGGAAGGTTTGGCTGGCGCGGGCTTACCTGCCGAAGCCGTGCAAATCGTCGAGACTACCGACCGTGCTGCCGTGGGCGCTTTGATCACCATGCCCGAGTATGTCGATGTGATCGTGCCACGTGGCGGCAAAAGTTTGATCGAGCGCCTGATGAAAGAATCTAAGGTGCCAATGATTAAACATCTGGATGGTATCTGTCACGTCTATATTGACGACAAAGCTGATCTCGCCAAAGCACTGCCAGTAACCTACAACGCGAAATGCCACCGCTACGGCACTTGCAACACGATGGAAACCTTACTCGTTGCGCGTTCGCTCGCTGCTAAGGTATTGCCTGAATTAGCCAAGCTATTTGCAGAGAAGCAGGTTGAATTACGCTGCGATCCCGAAAGTTTAAAGATCCTTTCCGGCTATGCTCATTTGAGATCAGCGACCGAAGAAGATTGGCGAACCGAATACTTAGATGCCATTTTGGCCGTTAAAGTAGTTGCCAATGTCGATGAGGCGATTGATCACATCAATACCTATTCATCACAACATACCGATTCCATCATCACTGAAGATTACACGCATGCCATGCGCTTTTTGCGTGAAGTTGATTCCGCCTCTGTCATGGTGAATGCCTCAACTCGCTTTGCTGATGGCTTTGAATATGGACTCGGTGCTGAGATTGGTATCTCTAACGACAAATTGCACGCGCGCGGTCCAGTAGGATTAGACGGCCTGACCTCTCTCAAATATGTCGTGCTAGGTCATGGCGAAGTGAGGGTATAAACATGCTGTGGATTAAAGCTCTGCATATAGTGTTTGTCGCTTCATGGTTTGCGGGTTTGTTTTATCTACCCAGAATTTTCGTTAACCTGGCGATGGAAACCAATCCTGCGGTGAATGAACGTTTGTTGATCATGGCGCGCAAGCTGTATCGCTTCATGACCTTATTGATGATTCCGGCGCTGGTGCTCGGCCTGTGGTTGTGGCTGCTGTACGGTATAGGCCAGCAAAGTATCTGGCTCTATCTAAAATTAGTTTTAGTCGTACTACTGATCGGTTATCACCACATCTGCAAACGCTTGCTGAAAAAATTCGAGAACGGTGAAAATACTCATTCACATATCTGGTATCGCTGGTTTAATGAAGTCCCCGTGCTGGGCATGATTGCTGTTGTAATTCTTGTTGTAGTAAAGCCATTCCAATAAAGCCATTCCAATAAAACCATTCCAATAAATTAGTTAGCACCTGATTACGAGATCAAGATGACGAAAAAAATTGATTACTACATGGCACCGCATTCACCTTGGTCCTATCTGGGTCATGCGCGACTCGTCGCCATGGCAAAAAAACATAACGCCACCATTCATTTAAAGCCTGCGGATTTAGTCAAAGTGTTTAGCGTTTCGGGTGGCATACCTGTTTCTCAGCGTCCGCCGCAACGTCAGGCCTATCGTCTGGCTGAACTACAGCGTTGGAGTAAATTTCTTAATATCCCCATGACGCTGCATCCTAAGTTTTTTCCTATTTCAGGCGAACCGGGTGCCAAATTCATCATCGCAGCGCTGCAAGCGCATGGCACGGACAAAGCTCTTGAGCTTGCTCACGCCTTAGGCCATGCCGTTTGGGAAGATGAGAAAAATATCACTGATGAGCCCACCTTGATTGCCCTCGCCGACCATCTTGGTTTGCATGGAGCCGAACTACTCAAACAATCGACCGGTGATGCTGTTGCCGCCGAATTCGCCAAAAATACCGAAGAAGCCATCGCTGCTAATGTATTTGGTGCTCCTTGGTACAGTGTCGATGGCGAAGGTTACTGGGGCCAAGACCGATTAGAATTTGTTGAACGCGCTTTGATGGGTAAATAACGCAAATGTGCATCCCGCCATCAACGCGATGCACGCCTTACTGAACACCTTCATTCATCACCCACGATCAACACGTATGGACTGTTGATCATTTACGGATAAAAGGCATCCATGGCTACTGTACTTTCATATTTTTGTCCCTGCCCTCGCGGTTTAGAGGCCGCACTCGCTGAAGAAATCGGCGAAATCGCTAAACAAGGCGGCACTCTCAAAGTGCACAACCAAGTCCCCGGTGGCGTGCACTGCTCGGGCCAGTGGTCTGATGCACTGCGATTAAATTTGCATTCGCGTATCGCTTCACGCGTGTTGATGCGTATCGCACACCGCAGCTATGCGAATGAAAACCACATCTACGACCTTGCCCTGGAATCAAAGTGGGAAGACTGGTTTCATGTCGGCCACACGATGCGTGTCGATGTCACTGCCATCAAATCGCCAGTCAAAAGTCTGGAATTCATTACTTTAAAAATTAAGGATGCGATTTGCGATCGTTTTCGTGATCGTGAAGGCGAACGACCATCGATAGACACTCGCACACCCGATATGCGTATATCTGGTTTTTTAGATGCACGTAACGTCACGCTTTATCTTGATACCTCAGGCGAGCCATTGTTTAAACGCGGCTGGCGCGAAGAAACGGGCGATGCTCCCTTACGTGAAAATCTATCCGCAGGCTTATTGCGTGTCGCGGGCTGGAAGCCGGGCGTGCCGCTGCTCGATCCTATGTGCGGCTCAGGTACGTTATTGGTCGAAGCCGCGCAAATGGTGGCGGGCATTCCTCCAGGCATCAATCGATCCTTTGCCTTTGAAAAATTTATCAACTTTGATGAAGCCGAATGGCACGCGATTAAAGCTGAAGTTGCATCGCCCAATGTCATTAGTGACGCCTTGATTTTTGGCAGTGATATTTCCGGTGATGCGATAGTCATGACCCGCAATAATCTGACGAGAGCGGGGATAAATTTTGATGTACCTCTCAAACAAATCGAAGCACAAGAAATTAAAGCGCCTACCGAGCAAGCCGGGATTTTGATTGCCAATCCTCCGTATGGCGAACGTATCGGTGTGCGAGGTGATAGCGCGCAAGAACCGGATGAACTGGCTGCCGCATTTTTTAGCGCCTTCGGTAGCACACTCAAATCACGGTTTGCGGGGTGGACCGCCTGCCTGTTCACTGCCGATCTGAATCTGCCACGTATGCTGCGTTTAAAGGAGTCAAAAAAAACGCCATTTTACAACGGCGCTATTGAGTGTAGATTGTTTCGATTTGAGATGGTGGCAGGATCGAATCGCAAGGCATAGTCTAATCATCTAAATTTTTTAGCTGACTACGTTATTCCAATTCTCAGCAACGACATGCGGATTGTTGATATACCACCGACCATCGGGATTAATTTCTATATTAACTTTGATGTTAAGCGTCGCATCTTCAACTATTGATTGAGACTGATTTCCAGTAACTTTTTTTATCTTGAGTTGATTGCCATGATTATTTTCCTTCGAACTAGTCCATTCATAATCAACAATAATCTTCCCATCAGAATTTTTGCTAAATGTATATTTAGCCCTAGCTATTGCTAGCGGCATGATGGGAGTACCATCATCCAAGCGTAATATTGATTGCGATATTTTCTCATTATTTTCTCGAACAAAAAGTATAACCCTAAAAAACTGACTTAAATTTTGAGAGGCGATATTACTCACAACCATAGGAAGATTTCCTTCGGTTCCGTGGCCAATAAATTCTATAAATTCTTCGATCGTGCTAATTTTTTTTAGTGACCCATCCGAATTTTTTATTTCGTAACTTGATTTCCCAAGGTCGCGTGCAAATGTAGGCTTCACTACACCATAGTATTTTTTAAACTCTAAACCGGCGTCGGTAGAGTCTTTAACCCACATTCCGAAAAAAGTATCCTTAATTCGAGCTTTAACAAAATCTATAAACTCGGAATCTGCAAGGTCAATTTCTTTATTTATAAAAGCGACTGAATAGCGCTTTTTAACATCGGTCATCAGCACATCTAAAACGCTGAGGTTGGTTAATTTAGTACGGTCGGGCACTAACTCCATCAGCTTTGCATGAAGTAGCATTTTCTTACGAGCGGGAGATAGGGCAGCATCTATCCCTGCTTCAAATTGGTTAACCGCTTTAGCGATATCATTTTTTTCTTTAATTGTTAGAAAAGAGAGCACATCCTCTTTTTGAGGTGAGCTATTCTTGGGCGAATTCCGTCCTGACGATTTCGGTGTCGCAAGCGTACTCGTACTTATCGACGAAACTTGGCTCGATAATTTTTCCCCAAACTTACCTATATTTATGGCTGCTTTAGAAAAGCCTTTGCTGATTTTTTTGCGCAGCTCCTTGGCTCTTGGACTTCTTGGTTTAACATTTCCAGAACTATCACTTGAGGAATCGTCTTTAGCGAGTCCCACTGTTCTCGGGGTTGCCGCGGGCGTGGGCATGGGTGTAGATGCAGGCGTAGGTGCGACACTTCTATGCGAAACCGGCGTGATGGCATCTGACGTCGCAAACCTAACCGATCGCGGTGTGGTCGAAGAGCTCGATTTTTCTTCATCGCTTGATTTTTTGGTGCGACGTATTACTTCATTTTTTATATTAATTTGCCGTACAATTTTTGTTCTTTTAGTCGGCGGTGTATGTGGATCTCCATTGACTTTGGATCCATCAAACGCTAATGCATTCTTTTCTTTCGATTTTGTTCCTGATGCCAGGCGCGGAGTAGTCGGTGCACTTACTGAGCCGGAACTTCCCGATGTGGCTTGCTGATTTTTATTAGTTTGTGATTTTACTGTAAGGGAATCAGATTGGTTTTTACCTTCGATTTTGCTTAATTTGTCTTCTAGCTGGTCAAGTAGCTTAGACAACTGCTCAGGTTGTTTTGATGTGGGTTTCATTTTTTATAGCCGTTTCAAGATAAGGAAAGAGTAAAGTCGAAAATTCGTAACTCTCCGAAATACTTAGTTCCAAAGATCGAACACCGTGATCGAATTAAGACGATGGGTTATCCTTTCGGTTTTGCTTTCTTCAGGAGATTTCCATGCTGGATGTTGTAAACGGCCCACTCAAACTCACCGACACCGCCCTCCTACGTAAGCAGGCCTATCTGAATGGCGTCTGGGTGGATGCGGCGACGCGGTTTGATGTAACGAATCCAGCTGATGGCCACACCCTCACCAGCGTGCCCAATCAAGGTGCAAGCGAAGCCGCGCTCGCCATCTCAGCAGCACAAGCTGCTTTTCCTGCTTGGGCGGGCAAAACAGGCAAAGAACGTTCTCAGCTCATGCGCAAATGGTTTGATCTGATCGTCGCCAACGCCGATGATCTGGCGAAACTGATGACCGCTGAACAGGGCAAACCTGTGGCAGAAGCCAAGGGCGAAGTGATGTACGGTGCTAGCTTTATCGAATGGTTTGCAGAGGAAGCCAAGCGCGTGAATGGTGATGTGCTCGCCAGCCCTGCGGTGGATCGCCGACTAGTCACACTCAAACAACCTATCGGTGTGTGTGCTGCGATTACGCCATGGAATTTTCCGATTGCGATGATCACCCGAAAAATCGCACCTGCAATGGCGGCTGGCTGCACTATCGTGATTAAACCCGCAGAACAAACACCTCTGTCAGCTCTCGCATTAGCTGAATTAGCTCACCGCGCTGGTTTACCAGCGGGCGTGATTAATGTCTTAACAGCGGATAGCGAGAATTCGATCGCGATTGGCAAGGTGCTCTGTTCCAGCACGGTCGTTCGACACATTTCATTTACCGGCTCCACAACTGTGGGCCGCATCCTAATGGCGCAAAGTGCACCGACCATCAAAAAGTTAGCGCTGGAATTAGGCGGCCATGCACCTTTCATCGTTTTTGACGATGCTGATATTGATGCAGCGATTGAAGGTGCACTAATTTCCAAATATCGCAATGCAGGTCAAACCTGTGTATGTACTAATCGCTTTTACGTACATGACAAGGTGTACGACGAATTCGTAAAAAAACTCGCTGCGGGTGCAGCAAAAATAGCGGTTGGTAATGGATTTACCGAAGGTGTTCAACAAGGTCCTATGATTGATGAACAGGCGGTAGCTAAAGTGACCGAGCATGTAACGGATGCGCTTAGCAAGGGTGCTAAGTTAGAGGCTGGTGGTGCAGCGCATGCGTTAGGCGGATTGTTTTATCAACCGACCGTACTGTCGAATGTAACGCCCAACATGAAAATCATGCAGGAAGAAACCTTCGGCCCGGTGGCGGCGATTGTTCGCTTCCATGATGAAAAAGAAGTGATCGCTGCGGCCAACGATACCGATTATGGTTTGGCGAGTTATTTTTATTCGCGTGATGCCAGCCGCATGTGGCGCGTAGCTGAACAACTGGAATACGGAATGGTCGGTATCAACACGGGGCTTATCTCAAATGAAGTCGGACCCTTTGGTGGCGTTAAACAATCGGGCTTGGGTCGTGAAGGTTCCAAGTACGGCATCGATGAATATCTAGAACTCAAATATCTTTGCATAGGCGGCATTTAATGCGGCTAACTCACTGGATGCTGCCTGATGTCAAATGAATCAGGCGGTATCCAGCCTTCTAGCAATACTTCCTCAGGCAAGTTAGCACTACTGCTAGCGGCCTTAGCTATGCTGGGGCCGTTTTCTGTTGACGCGTATTTACCCGCATTTCCATCAATAGAGCACAGTCTATCGGCCAGTGCACTGCAAGTGCAGCAAACACTCACCGCCTATATGGCAGCGTTTGCGGTAATGATCCTGTGGCACGGCGCACTATCAGATGCTTTTGGTCGACGTAGCATTATTCTGTTATCGCTAGCGGTGTATGCGATTGCGTCAATTGGATGTGCAGCAGTTCACAGCATCGAATATTTTTGGGTCTTCCGAATGCTACAAGGCGTATCGGCCGGTGCTGGCGTCGTCATCGGTCGCGCCATTATTCGCGATTTATATAGCGGCTCAGAAGCTGCAAAGATGTTGTCGCTGGTGACGATGATTTTTTCTGTCTCGCCTGCGATTGCACCGATAGTCGGTGGTTGGGTAGTGGCTGTATCCGTGTGGCGTACACTTTTTTTGCTGCTATTTGCTTTTGCAGTAGTCATGCTGTGGTGGTGCTGGCGCACTCTGCCTGAAACACTGCCAATAAATCAGCGACAGCGTTTTCATCCTGAATCACTGTGGGAAAATTATCGGCAAATTTTTAGCTCGCGCATGTTCCAACTTAAAGCAGCAGCGATTGCATGTAATTTTTCAGGTTTATTTTTGTATGTGGCTTCAGCACCGGCCATCATCACACGCCATCTCGGCTTAGGCCCCACCGAATTTAGCTGGTTGTTTGTACCTTCTGTTGTGGGAATTTTTCTGGGTGCGTTAGCCGCCAATCGTCTGGCAGGTCGGATTTCAACGCAACGACAAATTTTAATTGGCTTTGTTTTTTTGGTGGCAGCTTGCCTGTTCAACGTTAGCTACCATGCATTTTTTCCTCCTGCCTTACCCTGGACAGTCGCTCCGCTATTTCTGTATACAATCGGTATGTCGATGGCGGCACCCGGGTTAACGCTGCTGATACTCGATTTATTTCCAGCGATTCGGGGCACGGTAGCTTCGTGCCAATCATTTACTATGACGATGCTGTCAGCGGTGGTGGCTGGATTGCTTGCCCCCATGCTGAGTGATTCAGTGCTGTACTTAGCTACCGGTCAGCTAGTATTGGTACTGATAGGTTTTATACTGTGGTGCTTAGTGCTTCTGATACAACCCTCGGCTGGTTTACAAAAATAAAGGGAATGCAGTGAAAAAAATTAGTTTAATGATTGCCTTGCTCGTATTAACGACGCTGACCCATGCTGAAAATTGGGTCATTATTACGCAATCAACCAAAACAGGTGTTACGCAATATGTGGATGTGGATAGTATAGAGCGTAATCTCGGGCTGGTAGAAATGTGGCGCATCTTTGAATACAAGCCACCTTCATTGCGAAAAATGAACGACAAGCCGCTCACCTCACAAAAAATTCGAACTGAATTTGATTGCCCATCACGCGCCATGCGCCAAGTGTCTTACACATGGTATGCGGGGTCTATGGCTAGCGGAGACATTGTCAATCAAATGACGATTCCTGATGTTTGGCTCATCGATCAGTTTGATGAATTCACACAGCCGCTGTGGAAAATGGCCTGCAGCGATTGGGAAGAAAAATAACCGCTTAAACTCACTCCGCTTTATTTCTTATTTCCTTCTGTGGCCTGTCGTATTTTGTACTATTTTTATTTTCGTTATTCATGTCTGAAAACACCGCTTCCGAAACTGATAGGCACATGCTGTACGACCCCAATGAGCGGCGTATCCGCAGCTTCGTCACTCGCGCTGGCCGTTTATCTACGGCACAAGCGCGAGCCATAGAATCACTGGGCCCCACTTACTGTCTGCCGTTTCAAAAATCAGCTTTTGCGATTGATTCTGTATTTCAGCGGCCTGCGCCAACCATTCTTGAAATCGGTACCGGCATGGGTGAAACGACTGCATTCATCGCACGTCATCTACCTGATAAAAATTTTCTGGGGGTTGAAGTACACACACCAGGAATCGGTAGTTTATTGAAGTTGATCGGCGAACAATCACTCACTAATCTGCGATTGATTCAACACGATGCCGTTGAGGTAGTGCGCGATATGATCGCGCCGAATTCATTAGCAGGCATTCATGTATTTTTTCCTGACCCCTGGCACAAAGCGCGTCACAATAAACGTCGATTGATTCAAGGCCCGTTTGTAGAGTTGCTGACTTCGCGCTTAATAAAAGGCGGCTATTTGCATTGCGCCACGGATTGGCAAGACTATGCCGAGCAAATGTTGGATGTGTTGAGTGCTGAACCTACATTGAAAAATACTACCGATTCCTACGCGGCCCGCCCTGCTTATCGCCCCACCACTAAGTTTGAAAATCGTGGATTGAAATTAGGGCACGGTGTTTGGGATTTGATTTTTACGCGAACGGCTTAAAAAATTAAGCCGCGTCGTTTATTCTGCCCAAACGACCCAACCGGTCGCTGATGAAATTAAAATCAGCATGCCAAATACGATTCGGTACCAAACAAAGATCATGAAATCATGTGTGCTGATATAGCGTAGCAACCAACGCACACAAAAGAAAGCTGAAATAAATGCCGCTAAGGCACCTACACCAAACATAGGTAAATCAGCTACCGAAAGTAAGGCACGCTCTTTATACAACGAATAAATCGTTGCGCCAAACAGCGTGGGTATCGCTAGAAAAAATGAAAACTCAGTGGCTGCTTGGCGCGATAAACCAAACGCCATGCCACCAATAATGCTGGCGCCAGAACGACTGGTGCCAGGTATCAAAGCAAAGCATTGCGCGCAGCCCACCTTAAATGCATCTATCACAGTCATCTCATCCACGGAATGAATGCGCAACCTGTCTTCGTTAAGACGATTACGTCTTTCCACAATCAGTATGATGAAAGCGCCTACGATAAAGGCCAAGGCCACCGGCACCGGTGCAAATAAATGCGCTTTAATCATTTTGCCAAACAGCAAACCCAAGACCACTGCTGGGAGAAATGCGACTAAAAGATTGGCTACAAAACGTCGCGCTGCGACATCCGATGAAAAATTGCGAATCACATCCATAATGCGATGACGGTATTCCCAACAAACAGCAAGCATGGCGCCCGCTTGAATCACGATCTCAAAGACTTTTACTTTTTCGCCGGTAAAATTTAGTAGGCTTCCTGCGAGGATGAGATGACCCGTTGATGAAATGGGTAAAAATTCCGTCAGGCCTTCGACGATACCCATGATGATGACTTTAATGAGTAGTACTGTATCCATGGTGTGAAAGCCTAACATTCAAACAGAGGCGAGCTTAGTGTGCTCATCATGAAAAAAAGTAATGTCGATTAATCATTCATAACGCAATGCTTGTATCGGTAACAAGCTCGCTGCTTTACGCGCTGGGTAGAATCCGAAAAATATTCCAACCACCGCCGAAAAACTCACCGCCAGAATAATCGACGCGGTCGACAATTGCGTTTGCCAACCTGCGATTTCGGCGATCAACCACGAGCCTCCAACACCCAAGGCAATTCCAATCAAACCACCAAACATTGACAACGTCACTGCTTCGACTAAAAATTGCGTGAGTATGTCGCGACTTCTCGCACCCACCGCAAGGCGCAACCCAATCTCGCGCGTTCTTTCAGTCACAGACACCAACATAATATTCATAATGCCGATACCGCCTACGATCAGCGATACGGAAGCCACAGCAGCTAACAGCATAGCCATCACGCGCGATGATTCTTCTTGCGCTTGCAGCATCTCTGTCATATTGCGAAGGGTAATAGGATCCGGTTGACCTTCGGTAGTACGCATGCGCTGGCGTAATAAGGAACGAATTTTATCTTCGGCCTCGCTCATGCTCTGACCATCAAATACCTTTAACTGAATCATGCCCACTTGTCGTTGCTTACCAGGCTCAACACCAATAATACGATTACGCGCCGTCGACAAAGGGACCATGATCACGTCATCTTGATCATTACCGGTCATGTTCTGACCTTTGCGTGATAGAACGCCTACGATCGTCACCGGTACATTTTTTATGCGTATGGTTTGATCCATGGGATCGTTATCACCAAACAATTCACGCGCAACGGTCTGGCCTATCAGCGCCACCTTGCCCGCACCTGCAAGTTCGGCAGGTTCGAACATACGACCTTCTTCTAAGGTCCAGTTACGAACAACAAAATAATCTGGCGTGATGCCGAAGACTTGTGTCGCCCAGTTAGCATTTCCATTCACTACCTGCGCGCTACCACGATAGGTCGGCGCTACCGCTTCGACTTCGCTCACTTCACGCGCAATTGCGGCAGCATCATCTTCGGTTAAATCAGGTGTCGCGCCCGTACCGATCCGCACACCATTCGCGGTACGAGCACCCGCCGTGATGATCATGAGATTCGACCCCAAGCTTTTTATTTGCTCTTGTATGCGTAGCTCAGCGCCTGCACCCACCGCCAGCATGGTAATCACTGCAGCAACACCAATAATGATGCCCAACATCGTTAACACCGATCGCAGCTTATTGACTCGCAGAGCATTCAATGCAACTCGCAACGTGGCTAATAAGTTCATTGCGTCTCCACTATTGCCGCATTCAACTGGCTTTGTGCATTTGCCGGAACATTTTTTACATCTGAAATAATTTTTCCGTCACGGAACGTAACAATGCGCGAAGCAAATGCAGCGATATCCGGCTCATGCGTCACCATCACAATAGTCATGCGCTGAGTATTTAATTTTTGTAGCAAAGCCATGATCTCGATGCTGGTGCGCGAATCCAGCGCACCGGTTGGCTCATCGGCCAAAATCAACGAAGGATTATTTGCCAAGGCTCGAGCGATCGCAACACGCTGCTGTTGGCCACCGGATAACTGTGACGGTTGATGATCGGTTCTGGATCCCAAGCCTACTTCGGTCAGTCGTGCCATTGCTAGCGAGCGACGTTCAGCCGATGGGATGGATGCATACAATAAAGGTAACTCAACGTTTTCCAGAGCGCTGGTACGCGGCAGCAAATTGAACTGCTGAAAAACAAAACCAATTCGACGATTACGTATCGTAGCGAGTTGATCCGTCGTTAAGTCAGAAACCTTTTCACCCGCTAAACGATATTCACCGGCGCTCGGTGTGTCTAGGCAGCCGAGTAAATTCATGAAGGTCGATTTACCCGAACCCGAGGCACCCATGATGGCGACGAACTCGCCTTCCGCAATATCCAGCGACACCGTATCCAAGGCCATCACCGTAGTGAGTCCCATCGTGTAGGACTTCGACATGCCGCGCACGGCGATCAGGGAAGTCATGCCATCAACCTTGCATCATTAGAAAACACGCGGAGCATTTCCCATAGTCGTCGACGATGAACGTCCACGACCGGTATCACCGCCTTTAACGCCAGTGACAACCTCGACCCCTTCGGCGACCCCCTCACCAGTGATTTCTGTCATCTGCCCGTCGCTAGCGCCCGTTTTAACCGTCATCACTTTGAGCTCATTATTTTCAACGCGATACAACTTGGCAACGCCAGGCTCGCGCTTTGAACGGCCCGATCCATTCGCTGCACCCTCTTTTTGGCCCGACTTGGTTCGTTCAGATTTTTTATCTGATTTGTCATCCGATTTTTGTGGCGGACGAAAACGCAGGGCGGCATTGGGCACTTTAAGCACATCGTCCTGCACCGAGGTCACCACCCGCACATTGGCCGTCATACCGGGCAAGAGTTTTAAATCCGAATTTTGCGTAGAGATTGCTACTAAATACGTGACGACGTTCGACACCACTTGTGCCGATTTACGTATCTGTTTAACTTGACCTTCAAAGGTACGGCCAGGAAAAGCATCGACAGTAAATGTCGCTTTTTGTCCTAGCTGAATCTTGCCCACTTCCGATTCATCGATGGAGGTATCCACCCTCAAGTCAGTAAGATTTTCAGCAATGATGAATAATTCAGGCGCTTGTAAGCTAGCTGCGACGGTCTGACCTTTATCAACACTACGCTTAATGACAATACCATCGACCGGTGAGCGAATTGCTGTGCGTTCGAGATCGACACGCGCTTGGGCTAATACTGCATCACGCTGTTTAACCACTGCAGCCGCACTACCTGCATTGGCGCGCGCGACTTCAACCTGCGCTTGAGCAGACTTGACTTGCTCGCCCAGTGAATTCATGGTGGCACGCGCCTTATCAACTTCGGCAATCGAGATGAATTTTTTTTCTGCTAACTGTTCTTTGCGTTCAAAGTCACGACGCGCATCCGCCAGACTGACTTCGATTTGGGATTGGAAGGCACGCTGAGCGGCAATATTGGCCTGCTGAGTCGCCACTTGAGCGCGTGCCGCGTCTACATCAGCTTGTGCTTGCCTGACACGGTATTCAAAACTTTCGGGATCGATGCGGGCGATTAATTGATTTTTCTTGACTACGCTATTGAAATCAACCAGTACCTCTTTCAACTGACCGGATACCTGCGAGCCCACCTGAACAGAAATAACGGGCTGCAAAGTGCCTGTGGCAGCAACACTTGCGACCAGCCGACCTTTTTCTATGGTCGCAGTTCTGTACTGTGGAACATCAGATTTTTTCCACCAGAGCAGATAGCCTGCACTAACCGCTATTAGGGTCAGGAGCAATGTTAACCAGATCCAGTACCGTTTAAACCAGCTCATGTGCACCGCCATTTAAGTAAATTACGGCGATTTTACTTGGAATGGTCAGGGTGCATCTTAAAGAGGGTACTGGCGGTATAAAAAAGCCCGCAAACTCTAAGAAATTGCGGGCGGGGACTGATGGAATCCGCTAACTAAATACGTTTCGTCATTAACTCTCTTCCGTTTTTTCTGAACTCGAATCGTCCTCATCACTATCTGATTCAGTAACGACTTCAGGTTCAGAGCTGCTTTCAGTTTTCTCAGATTCAACATCCTTAGCTACTGGATTTAAACCGAGGCTAGCAACTGGAGGCGTGCGACTGTCTTGTGGTAGCTGGGCACTGGCTGGTGTAGTGGGAAGGATAGTCGCTTGCTTCTCATCCTCCTCAAATGGATTGGCGGGCAATTCCAAATTTAACCGAGGTGATGCCGCCATACTTTTTCGTAGATTTTCTAAGCTCTCGGGAGTTATATTGTTAAGATAAAATACGAATTCACTTTTTTTAACTGCAGCTCTATCGCGATCAGTCTTCGTTGTTGTAGTAACGTGGCTTGAATAAAATATATCGACATAAGCAAGACAAAAAGCAATTGGGGTCTCTTCGAATTTCATATAGTCTGCCGTACTCAACTCTAATATATAGTTTCCAAATGACTTAAGAAAATCATCTGACAGCTCATGGATTCCCGTATAAAAAATGAAATTACCTAGAAATTGCTTTCTTCTATCTTCAGAAATTTTCTTTTTAGGTACTGGTGACTTAATTTCAGTGATTTTTTCAGTAGGATTTTTACCTCGTGGGCTTAGTGCAGTTTCAGAGCCAGGCTTCACATAGCTCTTAACTTTTTCTACCGCCGGCGCAAGAGCATCAATATCTTTCTGCTTAACAGCAATAAGAGCAGTACGTAAGGATTTTTCGGCAGCCTGTCTTTCTTTGTTCAAGACACCCACATAAAATTTACCAAGATATCGCGTACAAAGCTGCACAGGGTCTTGTTCGAATTTTTCATACGCTCTATCTGACATCTCGTTCACCACATGCGTTTGAAATGCCTTAAAAAACTCAGGCGAAATTTTCGCTAAATTCGCTAATTTACTAAAATCCCTGAAAAATTTTTGCCGCTGAAACACACTTTGTTTTTGTTTAATCTCTCGAGTTTTCTCAATATCTACTTTTTCGCGTAAACGGGGAGACAAAGTAGTAGATTCATCACTGACCGTATTACTGCTGTTTGCTGGTGGCGCTTTTGTGGACTGCAAGGTTTTTGATTTCATCAACTGACGGCGTCCTGAAGCATTTTCTTTTGGCGCTTTGCTGACAAGATCTTTACGGCCTCCTAATACTT
>JBIIQR010000128.1:0-5130 GCA_044341985.1 Burkholderiaceae bacterium | reverse complement strand
CCCTGTATGAAACACAAACAACAGTGTCAAGTTTTATTGGGCAGGTTTGGCGTTTGCCGTTAGCGACTGCAGAAGTGAATGAGGAAGCGACTGAGCAGATAACTGAGCAAGCGGAGCCACAAGCGGAAGAAAAAAATACAGATTTCACCTTACGCGATCCCTTACATGTTTTACCTTCCGCCCAAGAAGAAAGTCGTCGGGTTGATGAGGCGCGCGCAGTAGGCTGGGCATTACATCAAGCACGTGTGCAGTGGGAAGATAAAACAAATCCTCTCAAATGGTCGCAGATATTGATATTGGTGCGTAGTCGTACGCATTTAATGGAGTATGAGCGCGGACTACGAGAAGCGGGTGTACCGTTTGTTTCCAGTCGGCGTGGTGGTTTATTAGATGCATTAGAAGTCGCTGATTTAATGGCCTTGCTGCGCTGGTTAACGGTTAGTGCTGATAATCATGCACTCGCACACGTTTTGAAATCACCCATCATGGGCGCCAGTGATGATGATTTAATTGGTTTGGCTAGCGCGGGTGAGGGTAGTTGGTGGGAGCGACTGGCATTAGCTCAAACACAAACACCACTCAACGCAACGCTTGCTCGAGCTGTGAAATTGTTGGTGGGATGGCAGCAAGCGGCTACGCACCTTCCAGTACATGATTTACTCGATCAAATCATGCATGAAGGTGAATTGACAGCGCGCTATGCGAGTACTACATCCGCATCAGCGCGTGCGCAAGTCATGGGCAATCTGTATGAATTTCTTGCCCTTGCGCTGGATCTGGATGCGGGTCGTTATCCTAGTATTGCTCGTTTTCTGGATCGTTTAAATAGATTAAAACGTAGCAGCGATCAAGATTCACCCGACGAGGCTGCGATTGATGCTGCATTAGATGCGGTTCGTATCATGACCATTCATGGCGCCAAAGGTTTGGAGGCAGAAGTGGTTGTCATGATGGATGCCAACAATAGCGATTCTCAACGCGATGATCTGGGTGTTTTGTGCGAATGGCCGCAAGATTCTGAAGCGCCTACGCATTTATCCGTTTTTGGAAAAACTAAAGAGCGCGGTTTTGCGCGACGCGATTTATTTGCGATTGAAGAAAATTTCCGTCTACAAGAAAATTGGAATTTGTTATACGTTGCTATAACGCGCGCCAAAAAAATACTGATGGTAAGTGGCATATACAACGATAAAGCAGATGAAGGAATCACCACCGACAGCTGGTATCAGAAATTTGCTTTTGTAGAGGCTGTGACGCCGGATGTGACTGAAGGTGCGGCAAGTGGTGATGACAAAGAATTTACGATTCCCTTATTTACTCCGCCGTTATTGCCTTCGGCTCGCTTGCCGCAGGCCGGAGATGACGATACAGAAGCCACGCTAGAAGGCAGCTTGCTGCATGCCTTGATGGAGAGATTGACGAATCAAGCTATCTGGCCGGTGCGTGTTCCTGAGCCGAGTCACGTTGCCAATTGGCTGAAATGTACAACTGCACAAGCGAAGACAATTTGCGTTCAGGCAGAAAATATTCTTTCCGAACCATCACTGGAGCATTTTTATAATCCAGCGCAGCATGATTTTGCACGTAATGAGATGGCTTTAGTTCATCAGGGTCAGCTGTCGCTGATAGATAGATTGGTGACGATAGGCGATGTCGTGTGGGTGCTGGATTACAAACGGAATTTTTTTGAAAGTCAGCGCGAAGACTATGTATTACAGCTAAGTCGTTATCGGGAAGCCTGCGTTCATCTCTTCCCGGGTAAGCGAATTTGTACGGCGCTAATTACCGTCGATGGTCGTTTGTGGCCGATTGTGGCGGGCATGGATGAGTCAGTGTAGCTATCATGTTAGGTGATCAAATTTGCGTAAATGGTGATAAATAAGCATGGTTTTGTCGTTTCACACCTTTGCGACAGGCGTATAGAACCGCTGATTCTTTCGAATTTCGCATCATCACTCAGCTAAAATCTCAAGAAAGTACGACAAGTCCCTGAATGTATTGACGGAAATTAACCCACCCGACTATAGTTGCGGGATGATTTCCGATTTTTCTTCTTTGCTGGACAAGGTCAGTCAGTTGGCCGAACTCACAATCGCTTTGCGCCGCGAAAACGCGGAGCTTCGCCATGAAGTGGTAACACTGACCGATGAAAATACCCAGCTTTCTTCTCGCATGAAAGAAGCGCACGACCGTGTGTCAGCGCTGATCGATACAATGCCCTCACCGAGCGACCAGGAGACTGCATGACCACCCTCGACGTGACCATCATGGGCCAAGCCTACCGACTGGCGTGCAAGGAAGGTGAGGAAATCGCATTGAAGCAAGCGGTCGCTTACCTTGATGAACGCATGAATTCGATTCGCGACACCGGTAAAGTTAAAGGTACCGATAGAATTGCTGTGATGGCGGCACTCGGTATTGCTGCAGATTTTCTGGCGACCCGCAATTCAACCGGCCCATTTGCGGCGATGAGTTTGTCAGAAGTGCGCGATAAAATTACTACGATGAATACCTTGCTTGATAGTGCACTCGCACCGCAAGAAAAACTTTTTTGATCGCATCAAGAACTGCGCAGAGTTTGTTTAATCAGCTTTCGAAAATCTTTGACAGCTGCTGGGTTTAAGGTAGACTAAGTACTCCTGCCGTGTTCGCGATTGCCAATATTCCTTGAACCATTCACTTGCACTGGCTGCGGGATTCGTTTAGTAGGCGTGAACGTCGCTAGTCCGACGATCCCAATATTGAACTACTGTGGCCGCCTTGAACCGAATAGGTTCAGGATGCCGGCACAGCGGCACAGGCGGGAATTTTATTTTTAGCGGTTGCATCACAGTGCAGCCGCTTTTTTATTGGGCGTGTGCGCTCCATCACAATAAAAACAATGCGTTACTGGCTGATGAAATCGGAGCCTGACGAGACTAGCATCGATGATGCGCTCGCTGCAAAGGCTGGCAGTGTTCCGTGGACGGGAGTGCGCAATTATCAGGCGCGTAATTTTATGCGTGATGCGATGCGTGTAGGTGATGGCGTGCTGTTCTACCATTCCAGTTGCGCTGAGCCGGGGATTGCAGGTTTAGCTGAAGTCAGTAGCACTAGTTATCCCGACCCCACCCAGTTTGATCGTAAGAGTCCGTATTGCGATCCGAAATCCACACCGGAAAATCCACGCTGGTTATTAGTCGATGTACAGGCTAAAGCAAAAACTCGACTGATAGGTTTGCCTGAACTACGCGAGCATCCCGAATTATCTGACATGATCATTTTGCGGCGTGGTAATCGACTGTCGATTACACCTGTCACGACCGCCGAATGGAAATTCATTGTACAAAAACTTATTCCAAAAAAATCTCATTGAAAGACCCGGATGGATATTAGTTTGATTCTCTTTTTTCTTCTGTTGGGTACCTTCACGGGATTCGCAGCCGGATTGTTGGGCATAGGCGGCGGCATGCTGATGGTGCCCTTCATCACAATGTTACTGACCGCGCGTGATTTTCCGCGCGAATTAATTGTTCATATGGCGATTGCGACATCACTCTCGACCATCATGTTTACGTCTTTATCCTCTGTGCGTGCGCATCACAAGCGAGGCGCCGTGCTGTGGCCGGTGGTAAAAGTACTGGCGCCGGGAATTTTGATTGGTTCGTGGATAGGTCCGTGGATAGGTACTAAGTTGAATTCTTTCGGGTTAGCTTTGTTCTTTGCGATCTTCGTGGGATTCTCTGCGACACAAATGCTGATGGATAAAAAACCTTCCGCATCGCGCGAACTTCCGCAAGCACCCGGCATGTTTGGCGCCGGTACGATTATTGGTGTGCTGTCAGGTTTGGTAGGTGCGGGTGGAGGATTTATCTCCGTGCCTTTTATGACGTGGTGTAACGTAAAAATTCACAATGCTGTGGCAACCAGTGCAGCATTAGGTTTTCCGATTGCGTTAGCTGGAACGCTGTCGAATATTTATTTCGGTATGTATGAGCCAGGCTTACCGCCGGGTTCGCTAGGCTTTATTTATTTGCCGGCCTTGTTAGTGATTTCGCTGGCTAGCGTATTCACCGCACCGTATGGCGCTAAAACAGCGCATGCACTTCCTGTTAAGAGTCTTAAAAAAGTATTTGCGATTGTCTTGTATGTTTTGGCAGCATACATGCTGTACAAAGCGTTCAGATAAATCAGCTAGCGCTGAATTTTTCTCGTAAGAGATTTTTCTGAACTTTGCCCATCGTGTTGCGAGGAAGTTCCTCAACCACGTACACGCGTTTGGGGACTTTGAAGTTAGCTATTTGTTCTTTGAGTGTGGCGATGATGTTGGCTTCTGATAGCGGGCATCCATCGCGCGGTACGATGACTGCGGTGACAGCTTCACCAAAGTCCGGATGAGCAATACCAATTACTGCCGATTCAAGCACACCTGGTAATTCATCGATCACCGATTCGATTTCTTTGGGATAGACGTTATAACCACCCGAAATAATTAAATCTTTGCTGCGGCCGACGATAGAAATATATCCCTCGCTATCCATCCTTCCCACATCTCCGGTTTTGAAATACCCATCGTTAGTAAATTCTTCTGCAGTTTTTTCGGGCATGTGCCAATAGCCTTGAAAAACATTGGGCCCTTTTACTTGAATGTCACCTATCTCATCGACTGAACAGTGTGTGCCTTGCGTTGTTACGACACGCACGCTAACGCTGGGTAGAGCGGGTCCCACTGTGCCCGCTTTACGACTACCTTCGTAAGGATTCGAGGTCAACATGCCGGTTTCGCTCATGCCATAGCGCTCAAGTATGGTGTGTCCAGTGCGTTGTTTGAAATCGTCAAATGTCTCTGTCAGCAAGGGTGCTGAGCCTGACACAAACAAGCGAATTTTTTCACAGGTAGAGCGATCAAACCGTGGATCGCTGAGCAGACGCACATAGTAGGTGGGTACGCCCATAAAAATCGTACTACGTGGCAGATGATGAATGACAGCAGCGCTATCAAATTTCGATAAAAAAATCATTTTACTGCCATTCATCAGTGCGCCGTGTGCTGCAACGAATAAACCATGAATATGAAATAACGGCAGCGCGTGCAGTAGCACATCACCCGCTTGCCAGCGCCAGGCTTCATGCAGCACGTTGATGTTGGCA
>JBIIQR010000127.1:0-5131 GCA_044341985.1 Burkholderiaceae bacterium | reverse complement strand
TATCGAATTTATACATACAGCGACGCTATTGCACGATGACGTGGTCGATGAATCAGAATTACGCCGAGGTCGACAAACCGCAAATTCTCTTTTTGGCAATGCTGCTTCTGTGCTTGTGGGCGATTTTGTTTATTCGCGCGCTTTCCAGATGATGGTGTCGATCAACAGCATGCGCATTATGCAAATACTTGCCGATGCAACTAACGTGATCGCCGAAGGGGAAGTCCTGCAGCTAATGAACATGCATGACCCGGACGTTACTGAAGAGCGTTATCTGCAGGTGATTCGATCGAAAACCGCAAAACTGTTCGAGGCGGGCACAGAATTGGGTTGCCTAATAGCCGGAGCTCCCGAAGCTGCAATTGATGCCGCCGCCGAGTACGGCCGATCACTCGGCACCGCGTTTCAACTGATTGATGATGTGCTGGATTACTCAGGTAACCAAGACGACATCGGGAAAAATGTTGGCGATGATTTGCGTGAAGGCAAACCTACCCTGCCACTTATCTACTTACTTCAAAACGGCACTGAGCAACAACGTGACCTGGTTCGCAACTGCATCGCAAATGGAGACGAATTGCATTTCGATGAAATTTTGTCAGCCATTACACAGTCAGGCGCATTGGAATACACCCGACAAAAAGCGGAAGCCGCCAGTCAGCGCGCCGTTGAAGCAATAAAGAGCATTCCAAATGGGCCGAATAAAACTGCGCTCCTAGAGCTGGCCGCGTTTGCTGTCAGTCGCACGCACTAAATACGCTTACACCTTACGCGGTTTCAGCCGCTGCCTCCTCAACCACTTCACCATTTGCAATTAACTCTGGCGTATCGGCTTCAATGAGTTCTTCATTGAGACCTGTAATCACTTCCTCTGTAACGCTCTCAACCATACCTTCGGGCTCGTCAGAATTTTCTGTATCTCTCTGAACCAAATCGTCGGCTGGCTCTTCAAGCAGGGTAATTTGTTCTGGAGTAATTACTTTATCTGGGGCCGCCCTTAAACGATCGATGTGGTCTATCAACGTCGGCAGATAGCGCTGCATAAAATCCTCATATCCCTCCAGAGGGATAGTGGGTAAATTTGCTGGCAAACGATACCAAATGAAGTCTGTTTTTTTATTTAAGCGATACCGTGTATAAATCTGCGGCTCAGGGTAAACAATACGCTGAGCAATGATTTTAGGAACTTGATAACCGAACGTTGGATTTAAGTGATAAATCGCTGCATCGACTAGCCAGTCGCCCACCAAGCAAATCACGTGACCATTCCATTTTTCGGCCTCTTCAAAATTCAAACATCCACCGACGAATTCTTTTTCAGTCTTTAAATTCGAACACCACAGACGAGCAGGAATCACTCGGGTCTTGACCCCATAGTGGTTTAGGACTTTGCTTACAACATGAGTAGAGAACAAGCTATATGTCTTTAGGACTTCAGGCAATGCGACATAAAACTCCTTAACCACCATTTGCAAAATCCGGTATTCGTCTTCATTGAGGCTTTTGAGCTTCATGGACTATTCCAAAAAAAATCGAGGCCCACTCGGGGCATTAAGGTTTGTTAGCGCTTCACTGACCAATTTAGCAATACCACCATTCGTAGCGGATTACCTCCTGTCTCTTACCTATCGACAGCAGCTCCCAAAACTGAAGCGCAAACAAATTATTTCACGACCCAACCTCGGCATGTCCCCGAGCAGATCCCAAAGGTAGGAATGCCCGCTAAAACACTTACGGAATTTACGATAAAAATCCGGATAAGGACTGAATCCAATTTGCAAGACCCCATTACCAATTACTGTTTTAAATAAAAAAAATCGAACGCAATTTTTCTAATTAGCAATCGCTCAAATCGTTAATCTCAAACAGTCTATTGAAGCTTCACAAAAGATCCGTGCAAATGAGTTGATCGCAAACGCTATTGAAAACTTACTTCCCTCCAGACTCTCGAAAGATCTATCAACCACGGGAGGTATCGTAATGAAAAAAAAGATTCTTGTATTCTTCGTTGTGCCACTGCTAGCAAGTGGGTCTGCTTGGTCACAAACTAACCTAAGCCTTTATGGCAATATCGATGCATCGGTAGTCAGCGCTAGTGGCATTGGCGCAGGTAACAATCGACGCACCAGCTTTGGAGAAGGCAACTGGGCTCCCTCTGTTTGGGGCGTGCAGGGAACCGAAGATCTGGGCGGAGGAATGCGCGGCCTTTTTCATCTGGAAGGTGGTTATAACGCCGGCAATGGCAGCATCGCAAATGGCGGCACTACTGGCATCTTCAGTCGTTTGGCTAATGTAGGTGTCGGTGGATCATTCGGCACGTTTAGGGCTGGCCTTAACCTATCTCCATTCATTAGTGCCTACACCTCAGTCTTAGGATTAGCGGGGAATAATTTTTATGTGCCTGCTTTGCAAATGCACAGAGCGGGTACGGTACTAAATAGTGTGGGCGCCAGCGTGCCTGCCTACACCGGTGGTACCGATGCCGATCCAGGTTTTGCTACGACAGGTGGATTTTTTATTCCTAATTCAATTACCTACAGCCTGCCATCCGACTCTATGGGCGGCTTTAACGGAAATTTGTTGTATTCCTTTGGTGGTATTGCTGGCTCATCTTCCAGAAATCGACTGCTATCTGGAAACCTAGGTTATACGTTTGGCGATGTAAATGTTATGGGCGCAGTGTCCGATAGAGATGCGCAATACAGGCAATGGTTGATCGGCGCGAGTGTCCCGATTGGCACAATACGACTGGCTGCTAACTATGTGCACTTCAGTCCAGAAACGGGTGATTCAACAAATACTTATGTACTGGGTGCCGAAACACAAATGATGCCTGCAATGCGCATAGGGCTTAACTACGCACACAACAGTGGCCCAGGGGGGCCCTCCATTATTAATCTATCGACTTTCTATACGCTGTCAAAGACCACTCATCTTTATGCAGCGTTTAATCGTGCAACCGAAGGTGTGCCGTCGTCCTACTCGGCGATTGTTGATTCTGGAACGAACGCCGCCCTAACTCAACCTGGCACATCGAATGCCGTGATGGTGGGCGTTCAAAAAGGTTTTTAATAAAATCTAGTTGTTTGTATTAAAAAAAGCCTGCCAGCTGGCAGGCTTTTTTAATGCTTTCGTAGAGAGCGAAACACCGTGGCATCGTCATAAAAATCGTCGGTCTGGTCACGCCACCAACCTGGCACACCTAATATCGGCAAGTGATTGAAATCTGAGCTGATAAATCCCCCTATCAAATCGTCAGTGACTTTCTGATCCACCCAAGACCTTCGCTCCTCAGTCGAGAGTTCAAACCAATGACTATCAACGGTAACACTCCACACGTGAGCAGTAATCGCTTTATAAGGTGCGGTAAGTTTTTCCAGTAATGCGTGGCCAAACAGAATAACGTCGCAGCGATTAGAAAATTGATTAGGATCGACCATCAATGCTTCTTTCCAGCTACGCGCCTTAAGCGCATCCAAAAAAGCGGGTTCCGAACTAATGACCAAGGCACAATTTTCATCAAACAAAGTAGCAGCGTCACGCTGCTTGCCTCTTTCTGGTGTTACAGGGGATATGCGCAGCATTCTTTCAATTTCGATATATTGAATTCGATTCAATGTCTGTTTTATTTTCGGAAACTGCAACCACATTAGCGTATTGAAGAAATCATGTAGGTTGTTACGAGTTGGAATTTCGCCCGTACTGTAGATATGCGATTCATACCCCGACAGATCAGCGATACTTTCTTGAGAAACGAAAGAAATGGGCTTAGCGTTCGCGTTACACACGCCTCGCTGGATAGCCAATTGATTAGCCGCACTCATCCAATCGGAAGAACGTGCAATCATGACGCCGAGTTCACGTAGATGAAAAAGCCAGGGTCGCTGCCAATCAATGACCGCGAAATTCATGCTCAATACAATTCAAACTTAGCCAACGAATTTCCAGTGGAGTAGCTGACCGGCATCGAGTGGAACCACCATAGATCCAGCCATAGGTAATTCCTCGGGGATGTGCCACGAACTACGCTCTATTGTTATGTGATCGTGATTGCGTGGCAGGCCATAAAAATCAGGGCCATGAAAGCTTGCAAATGCCTCCAATTTATTCAGCGCCCCGATTTCTTCGAATGCCTGAGCATAAAGCTCCATCGCATGCAGCGCGGTATAGCACCCCGCACATCCACATGCATGTTCTTTTAGCCCCTTTGCATGAGGGGCTGAATCAGTCCCGAGAAAAAATCGTGGATTACCTGAACTCGCAGCTTTCAGCAGAGACTGCCGATGAATTTCGCGTTTTAAAACAGGTAAGCAATAATAATGAGGGCGAACGCCACCTTTAAAAATCGCATTCCGGTTATAAAGCAAATGATGTGCTGTGATAGTCGCCGCTATCGGGCCATCAGCATCGCGAACATAGTCAGCTGCCTGATGCGTTGTAATATGCTCAAAAACTATTTTTAACTCAGGTAGCTGCTTACGCAAAGGAATCAGTATTTTTTCAATAAACACTGCTTCGCGATCGAATAAATCAATATCTCTATCCGTGACTTCTCCGTGCAGCAAAAGCGGCAAGCCTACTTCTTGCATCATCTCTAACGTAGTCATGCAATGCGCTAAATTTGTTACGCCAGCATCGGAATTCGTTGTTGCTCCTGAAGGATAGAGCTTAACCCCATGAACGAAGCTACTATCTACAGCACGCTTGATTTCATCAGGCGATGTATTGTCTGTTAAATACAATGTCATCAGCGGCTCAAATTTCAAATCGCTTGGTAGAACAGCCATGATCCGCTCGTAATACGCCTTGGCGTGCGCAACCGTTGTCACCGGCGGTTTTAAGTTAGGCATCACAATAGCGCGAGCAAACTGGCGCGCAGTATGCGGCAATACATCTCGTAGAATTTCGCCATCACGCAAATGCAAATGCCAATCGTCGGGGCGCGTGAGCGTGATACTAGAAGGAAAAGCTGAATCTGACATAAGGAAAGAATTTGTAAAATGAATGGATGATTTTACAGCACCAAAATAACGCGATAATCATTCACATTCGTGCGTGTAGGGCCAGTGACGAGTAAATCATTCAGGGCTTCAAAGTAGCTATATCCATCATTATTGGCAAGCAAGGTTTT
>JBIIQR010000126.1:0-5147 GCA_044341985.1 Burkholderiaceae bacterium | reverse complement strand
AGCACGCATCGATGCAGACCGTTTCCAAGTGCGCACCACTACCATTGAGCCTAGCGATAGGCTACCGATGATCAGATACCAGTACTGTACAAAACGATCAGAGAGCCAAATAACCATTTGCGTAGGTAGGGGTAGCTCAGCACCAAAACTTTCGAATACATTTTTGAATGCTGGTACCACCCAAATCATGATGGCAGCAGTCACGAGAAACGCCACCACTAAAATTGCTGCCGGATAAAACATCGCTGCGCGAATTTTTCCTTTGATTGCTACGGTCTTTTCTTTGTAGGTTGCTAGTCGTGATAATACTTCTTCCAAGATACCCGCCTGCTCACCAGCCGCCACTAGATTACAAAACAGCGCATCAAAATAGGCGGGATAGCGGCGCAGTGATTGCGACAAACTCGAGCCCGTTTCAACTTGTGCACGCACATCCCAGAGTAAGCGTGATACGGCGGGATTACCATGGCCGCGCGCCACAATATCAAACGCTTGTAACAATGGCACACCGGCTCTGAGCATAGTGGCGAGTTGACGCGCAAAAATAGCGATATCTTTCTCAGTGATTTTTCGTTGTCGTAATGAGGCTTTTTTCTTGACACTGATATCCGTTAAGCCTTGACGGCGCAGCATTAAATTCACTCGCTCAGCGCCCGTAGCGCGCATTTCACCTTGAACCAATCGCCCGGCTTTATCTTTGCCTTCCCATATAAAAACTAATTCATTTGTGTTGCTAGTCTGAGCGGAACTAGATGGCGTCATCAGAATCTCCCGAGTTGGTAATCCCTCTTGCAGTAAGCAAGGCGATCAATGATTAGTGCAGCTGATAATTTCTTCGAGGGTGGTGTAGCCTTGCTTCACTTTTAAAAGACCGGCTTCTCTCAGGGTGCGCACTCCTTCACGCCGTGCCTGCGCTTCGATTTCTAGTGCCGTGCCATGCGCCAGAATGATGCTTTCTATCGCCTCAGTAATCGGCATCACTTGATACACACCCAGTCGACCCTTGTAGCCGCTGCCACCGCACAGCTCACAACCGACTGCGCGATATAAAGGCGAGCCATCGAGTTGAGATTCATGAAAACCTGCATTCAGCAGCATGTCGAGCGGAACATCGATCGGTTGTTTGCAGCTACACAGGCGACGCGCCAAACGTTGTGCTGTAATTAAATTGACTGCTGCTGCAATGTTGAAAGCGGCAACACCCATATTGAGTAATCGCGTCAGCGTAGAAGGTGCGTCATTCGTGTGAAGAGTCGACAGCACCATGTGACCCGTCTGCGCTGCTTTGATAGCGATGTCCGCTGTTTCTAAGTCGCGAATTTCACCCACCATGATGATGTCTGGGTCTTGCCGTAAAAATGCGCGCAGTGCGACTGGAAAAGTTAACCCGGCACGATCATTAATATTGACTTGATTAACGCCGGGAAGATTTATTTCAGCCGGATCTTCAGCGGTTGCAATGTTGATGCCGGGCTTATTTAATATATTCAGGCAGGTATACAGCGAGACTGTTTTGCCTGAGCCGGTAGGCCCTGTGACTAACACCATGCCATAGGGGCGTTGTATGGCGTCGAGCAGCAGATTTTTTTGATCGGGTTCATAGCCGAGAGCATCGATGCCAAGCTGCGCCTGACTGCCATCGAGTATGCGCATGACAATTTTTTCACCAAATAGTGTGGGTAATGTCGATACGCGAAAATCAATACTGCGTGTGCCCGATACCTGTAGCTTCATACGTCCATCTTGAGGGACGCGTTTTTCTGATATATCGAGTCGCGAAATCACTTTGATGCGAGAGGCTAGTTTTTCTTTGATCGCGAGAGGAGGCTGTGCGACATCGCGCAACACACCATCGACACGAAACCGGATGCGATAAAACTTTTCAAAGGGTTCGAAATGCAGATCAGATGCCCGTACATTGATCGCGTCAGTCAAAATCTTTTGTAAAAATCGCACCACTGGCGCATCATCAATTTCGCTGGCACCAGAATCTGATTCGCCAACACTATCGTCCTCGTTAATCAGCGAGACATTTTCAAAATCATCGCCGATTAAGTCCGATAAATTTTGTTCGGCACTTTGCGATAGCTGTCGTATCAATTCCATTAATTGTGGATGAAGTACAACCACAGGCTCTACGGGCAATCCTGTTTGAAATTTAATTTGATCAATCACTTGTTGTTGAGTTGGATCGGCCATACCCAAGGAAATTTTATCGCCACGACGTGATAGAACAATCACCCGTTGGCTTGCCATTAGTTTTTGATCAATTAATTTTTGTGGCAGTGCGGCGATATCGACCGCAGAAACATCGAGCAGTGGATAGCCAAATGTTTTCGAACAAAATTCGCCTAGCCCTTCTGGGCTGAGCGCACCGCTTTTAATTAAGGCATCAACAAAAGGAATTTTTTCTGAAGCACTGGTTCGTTGTATCGCGTCTAGCTGAGCATCCTTAACTACGTTGGCATGCAACAGCACGCGCGCGAGACCGGATGAGCTTCCAACATTGGGAAATCCGGGGGGGATAATGGTTGACATAAAAACCCAATCGACAAACTATCTGAGCAACGCCCGCATCATGCGCGAGAGCGGGCGTAGATGGTCGAGGTCGGTGATGTCGGAAGGTGACTAGGGTAGAGAGTCGTAGATGAACGACTTAGCTGATGCGAAGCTACAACAGACGAGTGATTCGCTGACAATCACAAATGCATAAAAATCTACGGTCGGTAGAGTTTCACCATGCGTATGGTGTGCTCTTGTACTTGCACAATTTCAATAACGATCCCGGTAATTTTTAGGCTGACACTAGCCTCGGGTATATCTTGCAGAGTTTCTAGTAGCAGACCGTTTAGCGTTTTTGGCCCGTCGAGTGGCAGATCTAGGTCGAGACGTTTGTTGACTTCACGAAGAGAAGTGGTTCCCTCCAGCAGGCACTCGCCCAGCTTATCCCAGCCGAACTGATCACCGCGAGTGGCACCTGGTGTAGAGGTAGTGAATTCACCGACCATTTCTTCGATGATGTCGTCGAGAGTGACCAGACCTTGTACTTCGCCATATTCATCCACGATGATGCCTAGACGTTCGTAATTTTCTTGAAAATACTGCAGCTGAGTAAACAGATTCGTTTCAGCGGGTATGAAATACGGCGGCGTGAGTAATTCACGAAAATGTTCAACTGTGAGTTCATCTTCTTGGTTGAGTAAAGCCATCGCTTTACGTACATGCAGTATTCCAACGACGTGATTGATTTCACCTTCAAAAACTAACAGCTTGTTGTGATAGCAGGTAGTGAGCTGATGCTTAATCTCGGCCACAGGCACGGCTAAATTTAAGGCTTCAATTTGCGCACGCGGCGTCATGACATCTTCAACGGTGACTGATTCCAAGCCAAACAAATTCAATAAAATGCTTTTATGTTTAACGGGGATGAAATTACCGCCTTCTAAAACCATAGAACGTAGTTCTTCTGGCGATAGACGTTGATCACGCACATCCTGGCCGGTGCGCAGTCGCATTAAGTAAAGCAAGCCACGTACAAACAAATTAACAAACCAAATAACGGGGCGCGCTAATAGTATTAATGGCTTGATGATCAGAGAAGCGGGTAGTGCGATCCGTTCAGGATACGTAGCACCAATGACTTTGGGAGTGATCTCCGCAAACACAATCAGAAAAAATGCTACCACCGCGGTGGCGATAGTAAGGACTTCTTGATTGTTACCAAACGCAGAAATGGCAATCGACGTCACCAATGCCGTGATCAACGCATTCAGTAGCGTATTAGCGATCAGTATGAGCGACAGCATGCGATCGGTATGATCGAGCAACCACAGCGTCATCACGGCCAATCGCGATCCGCGGCGTGCGAGATGCTTGATGCGATGTCGATTCAGCGATAGCAGTGCTGTTTCAGAGATCGCAAAGAAAGCAGAAATAAAAGTGAGTACAAGTAGGGATGACAGTTGCACCCATAAGGGCACAGAATCCATGATTCACCGTAGGAGGTTAGGCGCCAATTCGGCAGGAAAATACGACACTCAGTATAGCGCAACACAGAACAGATGCTGGCAAAGATGCTTTCACTGCAGACCCTGACGCAGCATAGGCGAAATTGTTAAAATAGTTCTAATTGCCAACGGATTAGGGTCGTACTACTATTTATGCGAATAACCTTTTCGACAATTTTTTTTCATGTGACGGCGATTTTTTTGCTCGTGCAACTAGCGGCATGTGAAAAAAATCAGCCGACAGCGTTAGCTAGCGCGCCCACTACCCCTGCCGCACTCGGTAAATTGATTTTTCATGATGCGTCGTTATCGGCATCGGGTGCAATGTCGTGTGCTAGTTGTCACTCGCCCGACCATGCACACGCACAACCGAATTCACTTTCTGTCCAGTTTGGAGGCGCAACGATGGATCAGCCTGGTACGCGCGCCGTACCCTCGCTGCGCTATATGCAGAAAACTCCGCCGTTTAGTATTGATAGTGAAGGCACGCCATCAGGTGGATTTAATCATGACGGCAGTGCGGAAACTCTTGCGATCCAAGCGGAGCGTCCTTTGTTGGCGGCAAACGAAATGGCCAATGGAACGCGTGCACGTGTCATTGAAAAAATTCGGCAAGCTCAATATGCGTCAGCGTTTAGAAAACTATATGGCGAGCACAGCCTCGATCAGGTTGACACAGCCTTTATGCATTTGAGTGAGGCCTTACAGGAATATCAATTACAGGCCGATGAATTTCATCCGTTTAATTCTAAGTACGATTTTTATTTGGCGGGTAAAGCCGAACTTTCGTCCGCCGAGATGCGCGGCTTGCGACTATTTAATGAAGAAAAGCGTGCTAACTGTGCCGCCTGTCACCCCAGTGAAAAAGGAAGCGATGGTAGCTCACCGTTGTTTACTGATTTTACGTACGACGCGTTGGGTGTAGCGCGAAACCAGGCTATCGCAGCCAACGCTACTATGACGCGATTTGATCTTGGTTTGTGCCAATCAGGTCGACAGGGTAAGGCTGCAGAGAGCGCGTCATGTGGAAAATTTAAAGTCCCAACGCTACGTAATGTCGCTACGCGTCAGGTTTTTTTCCATAATGGCCACATCAAAAATCTGCGCGATGCAGTGACTTTTTATGTCTCACGCGATACC
>JBIIQR010000125.1:0-5149 GCA_044341985.1 Burkholderiaceae bacterium | reverse complement strand
ATGGCCGCTAATCAAATGTGACGCTCCACTGCCCGCGCCGTAAATGGATACACCCTCGCGCAATGCTTCAATCATCAGCGGGTCAGCAGCGAGGCCAAGATAGTCATTACTGCAAAAGGCAATCAGCTCACGACCATCAACCTGCATTCGAGGGGTACTGGGTGTCTCGGTATTCCATCGCCTGCGCCACAACTGCTGTTGCTTCAGACTATCCAGCTGATTTTTTAAAACCGCTAGCATCGATGTCTCATTTGTCATGAGTAATATCGACTAGCCAGCTAGGTTTGCGCTTTTGCAAAAATGCCTGAACACCTTCTTTGCCCTGCTCAGAACTGCGTATGTCTGCAATACGACGCACCGTGTCAGTAATCAATTCATGATCGATAGGCTCGTAAGAAACATCACGCATTAAGCGTTTAGCTTCATCCATCGCATGTGGACTACATGAAAGTAAAGCGTGGGTGAATTTTTCTACTTCATGGTCGAGTTGCGTTTCATCGGCCACTTCGTGAACCAAACCTATGCGCTTGGCCTCCAGTGCATCAAAGCGTTCAGCGGTCAGAAAATAGCGCCGCGCTTGACGCTCGCCCATGGCGCGAATCACATACGGTGAAATCGTTGCAGGTATCAAACCCAGTCTCACTTCAGACAAACAAAAACCTGCTGAAGTACTCGCCACCACCATATCGCAGGCAGCAACCAGACCGATACCCCCCGCATAGCAATCACCCTGCACCCGAGCCACTACTGGTTTGGTGCTGGAATAAATAACACGCATCATTTCAGCTAAAGCGGCGGCATCCAATAAATTTTCTTCATCGGTGTGCGAGGCCATTTTTTTCATCCAATTCAGATCAGCGCCCGCACAAAATGCTGTGCCACGTGCTGCCAGCACAATCACTCTCACGTGTTGATCTTGATCCAAACGACGAAACGCCAACGTGATTTCTGCGATAGCTTGTTCGTTAAAGGCATTGCGCACATCGGGACGATTCAACCACACGGTGGCAACTAAGCCTTGATGATCGATTTCTATCGTCTGAAAAGACATGGCCGTCTCCAAGCATAAAGGGATGACAATACAAAAAAAGCGCTAGCGCTAGCTTGATTTTGACGTTTTAGGTTTGATCAAATTCTGGGGATCATCCAATCGCAAGCGTTTGCGATCGGTCTCAACCTGAGTGAGTGGCTCGACTTCATTCATACTCTGCATACAACGAATGGCTAACTGCTGGTACTCAACAGTACCGCGATGCTTCCAGGCGATTTCATCATCCGATAACGTACGAGTGACTTTGGCGGGCGTACCCATCACCATGCTGCGGGGCGGAACTACCATACCCGCTTTTACAAACGACATCGCCGCCACAATCGATGATTCGCCGATCACGGCATTATCCATGACGACGGCATTCATTCCAACCAAGGCATTGCGACCGATGCGCGCGCCATGAATAACCGCACCATGACCGATATGGCCATCGACTTCAATCACCGTATCACTACCGGGAAAACCATGGACGACGCAGGTATCTTGCAGGTTCGCACCCTCTTCCATAATTAAGCGACCAAAATCACCGCGCAGACACGCCAACGGGCCCACGTAACATCGTGGGCCAATGATGACATCACCAATCAGTACCGCGGTGGGATGCACAAACGCCGTCGGATCAATGACGGGCACCACACCTTCAATCGAATACACCTTAGCCAAAACGAACTCCGATCAGCGACGTGGCTGAATGACGATTTTTCCCGTCACTTTGCGTGAAGCCATATCGATCAATGCCTGTGCTGTTTCTTCTAGTGCATAAGTCGCTGAAACATGCGGACGAATTTTCCCAGCCGCTTGCCATTCGAGTAGCTTGTGCATAGCGGCCATGTGGTGCTCGGGTTCACGGCGCGCGTACTCACCCCAGAACACTCCGACGACTGAAGCGCCTTTCAACAGTGGCAAATTCAACGGCAGTTTGGGGATTTCGCCATTCGCAAAGCCAATCACTAAATAACGACCGCGCCATGCAATCGAGCGAAACGCGGGTTCGGTATAGCCACCACCGACCGGGTCATAAATCACATCCGGGCCCTTACCGTTAGTCGCCTTTTTAATCGCTTCGCGTAAATCTTCATTGGTATAGTTAATCAAGACATCGGCACCATGAAGTTTGCAGATTGCGAGCTTCTCATCGGTGGATGCCGCTGCAATCACTTTGGCACCCAAGGCTTTACCAATTTCAATCGCGGCGATACCCACACCACCGGCTGCACCCAGCACCAGCATGGTTTCACCTGCTTTTAACTCAGCTCTGTCGGCAACTGCGTGATACGACGTGCCATAGGTTAAGGTCAACGCAGCGGCGGCTTCAAATTCCATTTGATCTGCCATCGGGAAAACGGCCGATTCAGCTACTGCAATTTGCTGAGCAAACGCGCCTTGCGGCACGAAAGCAAACACACGATCACCGCGCTTAAATTTTGTAACGCCGTCACCCACAGTGCGCACTACACCAGCAAGTTCGTTACCTGGCGTAAAAGGTAATTCAGGTTTGAATTGGTATTTGTTTTGAATAATCAGCACATCCGGAAAATTAACGCCGGCTGCAAAAATATCAATCATGACTTCGCCAGCTTTAGGAACGATTTCTGGCAGGTCTTCAATGATCAGTGTTTCGGGCAGACCCCAGGCTTTGCAGACGACGGCTTTCATGATGCTCCTCTTGTGTTTTTGTTGTAATTAATCGTTGGGGTACTACTGATAATTCATCCTTAGTGAAACTTAGGCGCTCGCTTTTCAATAAAAGCACGCACGCCTTCACGACCATCATCGCTATCACCGGATGCATACATAGATTCGCGCTCAGCTGAGAGATGCTGCGCCAATGAATTTTGTTGTGCATGTTGAATGAGTGATTTAATGCGTGCCTGAGCGTGTGCTGGCCCGTCCGCTAATTTACGGGCTAATTGCCTGGCTGTCTCAGCTAATTCAGCATCGGGATGAACCGCATCAAACAAACCGAGTTGTAAACACTCGTGCGACGATACGGGGCGATTAGTCAGAAAAATTTCCATGGCACGTGAAGCGCCTGCGCGTCGCGTCACAAACCATGAGCCGCCGACATCAGGCGTTAAGCCTAATGCTGAATAACCGCCACGGAGTTTGACGGACTCAGCCGCCAGTACCAGATCACCACACAATGCGAGACCTATACCGCCACCGCCCACAGCACCGTTAATGGCGCACACCACGGGAAACTTAAACATCGATAATAGATTCATGGCTGCATGCACAGGCTCAAGTAAGGCACGCAAGGTATCTGTTAACGGGCGCGAGGTATCGGCCATGCTGTTTACATCACCACCCACGCAAAATTGTTTGCCATGGGCTGTAATAAGTAGCGTGCGAATACTACTGTCTTCCGCAATCTGCTCAATAGCTGCGGCAAAGCCATTCGCCATCGCCATATCTAAAGCATTGCCACGTGTAGGGTTGTTAAACGTAAGAACTGCCAATCCTTGGTCTATCTCCAAGGTCACAGGTGCTGACATGACTCGTACTCCGAAATGAAATGAATGAACCTGAATCGTTCTCAGGCCATGAATAGCATTAAAGGCGTCATTCTAACAAAGCGGAAAACTAACCTTAATCTCCAGCCCTTCTGGCTCGGCGCGACCCATAGTCAGCCACCCCCGGTTAGCCAGTACACGCTCTTTTATACCTACCAAACCCAAGCCCTTAGGGGGTGAATTCGACGACCCTGGCTGTGGCTGTTGCAGTCCCTTACCATTATCCGCAATGCGAAGTAACAGCAACTGCTCCTCTACATCAACCCACACATCAATCACAACGCGGCTGGCTTGTGCATGTCGCAGCACATTGGTCAATGCCTCTTGAAGAATTCGATAGGCAGCCACTGACAAGCGTTGCGGCAACACAGCTCCCTTCAAGTCAATTTGTAATTGATAGCTAAGCTCCGTATCGCCGCGCGATTGACGTTGGCGGATTAATTCACGTAAGGCCTGCTCAAGCGCAATATGATGCTCTTCATCACCCTGCAAACCATACGGCCTCAGTTGCACCAACAGGCTTTTAAGCTGCGACAAAATACTAGTGCTGTTGTCGTACATCGCGCGCGCGCAATCTTGTAATGCTGATTGACCATTCGATTGCTTTACGAGGTAGGAGGCATCGACTTGTATCGCCGTTAGCAATTGACCGAACTCATCGTGCAAATCATGGGCTAACTGGCGTCTTTCGTCTTCTTGTACGTCTTGAAGTCGATGCAGTAAATCGCGCTGCTTGGCTAACTGTTCAGTGAGTGCCGCAGATAAATGATTGAGTGCCTGCCCAATTTGATTTAGCTCGCGCGTGGCGCAAGCAGGAATAGGAAGACCATAGTGGCCACCTTCAATGCGAGCAATGCCCAGCAGAATTTCGTTCAGTGGTGAGAGCGCATGGCGTACGCTAAATGCCAATGCCATCACTAAAACCAACACCAACAGACTAAACATGGCAACTTGCAGCCAAGTGCTGTTAATTGCCTCAGAAATTTCTGGCTGTGGATTGGGCTCGAGCATGACTGTCACGAGTTCGCCATTGGATCGCTTAACAGGCAATGTATACGCCGATAGAACGGCATCACCCGTCATGAAGCGATTCAACCATGGTAATGACGCTTGCGGGAATGGATCGGCAATCGTGGTCAAGCGCTGACCCTCACTCGTTAACAGTGCCACATGAAAATGACGCAGTGTTTCGCTACGATTGAGCTGATCTATTCGTAATGCATGCTGTTCAAGGGTTGACCCATCCTGTAATTCAGAAAGAACAGTCATCAATTGACCGATACGCTGACTATCTTGTATTTCATCCGCAATATCCAGCCGAGCGGAAAAAAGTGTCAACGCAAAGGTGAGGATAAGCATTAGCAGACCTACTAAGCCTAGTCTTAGCAAAAGTCGTGTGACTAATTGCATGATCGCTCCAAAATCAATAACACCATTGTGCCCAGAAGATTTATTTCTAAGCGTTAAATAAAAAGATTATACGTGTGAGTGGTGCAATCTCTCGCGGATACGCACTACAATGAATCGACAGCAAAAGGATGCTGATGAAAGTCTGAAATGCCCACCACCCATCAAGCTCTCCCAT
>JBIIQR010000124.1:0-5151 GCA_044341985.1 Burkholderiaceae bacterium | reverse complement strand
AGCCTGCAGCGAAATTCGCCTGAAGAAGATTTTTATAATCTTCTGTGCAAAAAATAATTCACCTCTAGGAGTTCAAACGTCGTACCACCTCAGACGTCGGTGCAACTAATCATGCTAAGTGTATTTCTTCCATTGAATTTGCATTCGGCATGGCTACCCTTTCCTGCAAACTATGGTACGGTCTATAGCTAAGATCTTGCCTGACTAAAAAAGGCAGTAACACGCGACAAAGCTAGTTTGTTTTTAAAATACCAATAGACGATCTTCTCGCAATGACATCATGATTTTTAAACGTACTCATTGAAGGGTCGCGGATGTTTTCACTGAAAAATTCTAACAACCTCCTTCAAAGCTCGGAAAAATTCGATACCTTGATTGGTGAAAGCTCAGAAATACACGGGCGATTAGTGCTTACGGGTAGTACACGAATCGACGGTAAAGTCTTTGGGAATATCGAAGCTCCGCCTGAAAAAAAAGTCCAAATCTTTATCGGACAAACAGGCGAAATTAGTGGTGACATCAGTGCCTATCAAGTCACGGTTGAAGGCAAAGTCGAAGGCAATGTGATGGCAACGGAAAGAGCTATCTTCCGTAAAACATCTGTCATACACGGTGACATCACTTACGGCGATCTGCTGGTTGCTCACGGCGCTAAACTCATGGGGCTGATCATGCCCTTAAAAACCAGCGCACGCAGTGTATTAGAGCCCTCCAATTTTATCGCTCGATAAAATCTAAACTCGGTAAAGCCCGATTCGTTTTTTCAATTGCGCGAGATACGCCAGCCCCTCGGGAGTATCTTCAGCAGGCGACCAAGGTGCCGGCTCTTTTGCAATGTCGAGATTAAAAGGACCCGCCTTCACTTCCAGCATTATGGAGAGTGGCTCGGTCGCAATAATCGTGTGCCATGTTCCTGGCTGAATTTCAACGCCAGCTCCAGAGTCATTACGTGCATCATATTTTTCAGAATGAAAAGGGATCACTTCCTCAATCTCTCCCATCTCCGAAAAAGTAACGAGTAGAAACCGCCCTCTAATAGCAAATAGTGTTTCAAACTTTGGATCCAACCTGTGACGATGCGGACGAACATAACTATCCATCTCAATCGCGTTGAACAACCGCTGACAAGGATCGTCACTGGTGATGTGAATCGTTCGACTTTGACGTCGCCGCGGTGATGCATTAGCGGCCTGAGTTAGGGAATTAAAGTAGGTGTCAGAAAAGCGAGTGGTAGTCATGGCGATCTTGTGCTGAAATTTTGCAGCGCCAGTCTAAACCAAAAAAAATAGCCCCGGATTCTCTGGAATCCAGGGCTATACGATTTGAACCTTCATCTCAGCGCTTTACCATTGCCTAAACAAGAGGGTCAAGCACCAATCAGGTAGATCGCACTTTGAAGATACTCGCTCATCTAGAGGCAGCTTTGCGAAGTCTCAATGATCTCTTAAAATGCATGATAATGATATTACGATCAAATAACCGTATTCAAAAGCACATCAACGCATCACTAGAGCTACACCATAGTCAAATCAGCAAAACTATTTAGCTAATGCCCTAACCAATCTATTAATGGATAACCACCTGATTGAACATCACCACGAATGGCATGCCGGCGACCTGGGTTGTGGCGAGCTAGTTTTGGGTGTTCGCAAACGATTACGAGCGCATCCCGGCCAAGTACTCAAACTGATTGCCTTTGATAAAGCTGCCGCAATTGATCTGCAAGCTTTCTGTAATATGACTCGTGATGAACTGCTCGCACTGGATGACAGCAGCAAAACTTTCTGGCTGCGCGGGAGAGAAAAGTAAACTATAAAGATTCTTTTACTATCTACTACTTGGGATAGTAAAGATAATTGCGTTCGATTAGCCTTCTACATAATTTTTAACCTAAAGGACTTACCATGGCTGGCAAATTTTGTATCAACCTGACCTGCAGCACTGACAATACTGATCGTGCCACCGTAGCATTTGTTGTCGCGAACGCAGCTGTCGCCTCAGATAAAGACACCTTGGTCTTTCTGTCCATTGAAGCGGTGCGCCTGTCACAAAAAGGTGTTGCTGATACTATTCATGAAGAAGGCTTCGCGCCTCTGAAAGACTTGATGACAAGCTTCGTTGAAGCCGGCGGCAAAATTTTTGTTTGCTCACCATGCTTTAAAAAGCGTAAGTTAGATGAAAACAATCTAGTCGATGGTGCACTGATCGTCGGTGGAGCGAAACTCGTTGAATTCATGGCAGAAGCCTGCCCTAGCGTCAGTTATTAATTGCCTGTCCTCGTCTATGCAAGCATCCGAATCTCATCTCCACTCACCCGACATCAGTTTTGATGGCGGGGATCTGGATTGTGGCAATGGTCTACTTCTGCTTATTCGTAAGCATATTGATCCACTTCCCCGTGGTGGTTTACTTGAAATCAAATCCTCTGAAATTTCGGTTGAAGAAGATTTGCCTGCATGGGCGCGACTCACTGGCAATGAATTAATCTCATGGACGAAAAAAAATCGTGAGTGGAGCTTCTTAATCGCCAAAGGAAAATTCGCTGAACGTTCAGCAGCGATGAAGACCCCAGCGCCAGCCACCCATGACAGTGGCGTAGTTAAGGTCATCATTCCGGCCAAACTACCCTCACCCATCGCTGCCCCAACCATTGCGTCGTTGTCGGTCATGGGTATTGGTAGTTGGCCACGACCGCGCTGGATGCTGCAAGCTAAACATGAGCACATGGAAGGCCGTCTAGACGAGGTTTCTTTTCAAGCGACTGCTGATGATGCCGTTAGGCTAGCCATCTCTGCTCAACTACGAGCTGGAGTGGATGTGGTGACCGACGGAGAACAACGGCGCGATAGCTATGCCAGTTTTGTTGGCGGCTTGCTCGACAACTGCCAACTGATTCCACTCACTGATTTACTACCGCTCGTCGATGATCCCGAAGAATTTGCGCGTGAGCTAAGAGCACTGGACGTACCCGCTGAAGAAGTCAGACACCCTGCCGTGTTTGGCCCATTAGGACGAAGTCGTTCCCTCGCCGTGCATGAATTTGAATTCGCTCGCACGCTTAGCGACAAACCCGTCAAGATCGCACTGCCTGGTCCGTATTTACTTACACGAACCATGTGGCTGGAATGCATTTCTGATCGCGCCTACAGTCATCGTGAAGAACTGGCTACCGATATTGTTCGTGTCTTACGTGAAGAGATTGCTTACTTGCTGGCAGCAGGCACGTCGTTAATACAATTGGATGAGCCTGTATTATCCGAAGTCGTGTTTTCAGGATCGGTATCTAAACGCAGCTTCATGTGCGGTGCGCTATCTGAAAAAAATGATGTGCCGACTGAATTAGGTTTTGCTCGTGAATTAATTAACGCCGTTACTGCAGGCTTTCCTAGAGAGCGTATAGCACTACATATGTGTCGTGGCAATTGGACGCCCGACGAATCTGCCGCGTTATCGGGAGACTACACACCACTAGTAAACACGCTAGCTCAACTCAATGTTGGTAGCTTGCTGTTGGAGTTATGTACCCCTCGCGCTGGCGAGATGGAGATACTCCGATCTATCCCAGACGAGATACGTATTGGCGTTGGCATCTGCAATCAAAAACACGCTCACATAGAAAGTTTGGAGCATGTTTTAGAAAAAGGTGAACGCGCCATACAGCTCTTCGGCAAAGAACGTGTGCTATTCACACCCGACTGCGGCTTTGCGACCTTTGCCGACAACCCATTAGCCTCAGAAAATATCGCTGAGCAAAAATTAAAAGTCATCGCTACCGCTAGCGGAATTTTGCGACAGCGCCATGGAATGACACCTTAAAATTTGGTGTAACGGCTTGTGTATACTAAAACGATAATCATCTTCCGCGCGCACTAAAAATTATGTTTCAACATCTCCGTCAGCCCGGCGTAATGCCATTGACATTAGCTGCTGCTGGTATTTTGCTGATTGTGATGGGCATACGCCAATCTACAGGGCTATATCTAAGCCCCATTAACACTTCCACCGGGCTAGGAATTGTCAGCCTCAGTCTTGCTCTAGCCATTGGACAGTTCGTGTGGGGAGCTTTCCAACCTATTGCAGGTGCGATGGCAGATCATTGGGGGCCGCGGCCTGTTTTATTGGGTGGCGTGCTGCTGTTTGCAATCGCAACGGCTGCTACACCGTTTATGACAGATGGCTTAGGGTTCGCCATCACATTCGGTATTTTGTCGGCAGCCGGTGCCGGTTCAGCCAGCTTTTCAGTACTCATGGGCGTGGTCGCTCAACGATTGCCCGTAGAAGCACGTGGAAGTGCATCGGGAGTTATAAACGCTGGTAGTTCGTTGGGTCAATTTGTGATTGCACCCATCACCCAAAAATTAATTCAATCCTTTGGCTGGATGTCGGCCATGTGGAGCATGGCTATCCTTGCGCTCGCTGCTCTGCCCTTAGTAGGCAAACTGACTGACGACGCCACCGTCGCAAACAAACCTGCAGATACCACAGGTGGCTTACGGCAGGCACTGCGTGATTCATTGAAATCACCGAGTTACGGGCTACTACATGCCGGGTTTTTTACCTGTGGCTTTCATATTGCATTTTTAGTGACGCACCTACCCGGTGAAGTTGATCTATGTGGACTCCCCCCTTCCGTGGCTAGCTGGTCACTCGCAATCATTGGTTTAGCAAACATCGGTGGCAGTTTGTATGTCGGTAGCTGTATCAATCGTTTCCGCAGTAAATATATTCTGTGCATGATGTATGGCTCCAGAGCGCTGCTAGTGATCTGGTATCTATTGATGCCTAAAGAAGCGTGGGTCTTTTATATTTTTGCTGCCGGTTTAGGTTTTACATGGTTAGCCACCGTCCCACCCACGGCCGCTTTGGTCGGAAAACTCTTCGGAGCTCGCTACATAGCAACACTCTTTGGGCTGACACTTTTGTCCCATCAAATCGGCGGGTTTTTAGGTGCGTGGTTAGGCGGCCTAGCTATTGCCAACTATGGTGATCTAACAATGATGTGGTACGCAGACATTGCCTTAGCTGCATTCGCTGCCCTGGTAAATTTACCGATTAAAGAAGCGCCGATTACGCCCGTCATTCACGCAACTAGCGAAGTATAAAAAGCCGTTGTTACTTATTGCCGCTTAACGTCCGAGCTTAGCCTCATGA
>JBIIQR010000123.1:0-5164 GCA_044341985.1 Burkholderiaceae bacterium | reverse complement strand
GCTCCTGATTGGTTGAGTCAAAGCTGTTGCCCCGACTCGCAATGTCAAAATTTTTTGTCGCCGCGTATCACGCCACCAAGGCGGTATGCATGCGCTCAAGCCGAGCGCTCACAGAGAAATCCAATACTTCATCACCGACGGTAACGCGCACACCACCGATCAGCGCCTGATCGACGCTAACCGTTGCGTTCAGCTTGCGGCCGAATTTCTTTTCGAGCGCAGAAACCAGATCGCTGACTTGTCCGCCATCCATAGGGAAGGCACTGACTATCTTTGCGTCGGCTGTGCTTTCATACGCATTTTTCAGCTCGCAAAATTGATGCTCGATTTCTGCCAACACTGACAAACGGCCGTTATCCACTAATTCACCGACGAAGTTTTTAATCTGCTCGTCAATGGTGACTTTCAGCGCAGATAAAAACGTTGCTGCAACATCAGCGTGTGCAATACGCGGGTCGTGTGCCATAGCTTGAAACTCGGGCACTGCGGCTACCTGCGCCATCTCGGAGAGCGTTTCAGCCCAAGCGTTTAACTTGGCTGGAACCGCGACACGAAATACAGCTTCGGCATAAGGGCGAGCGATCGTTGCGAGTTCAGCCATGATTACAGCTCTGCTTTCAGTTGAGTCAACAGATCAGCATGAGCAGCAGCATTCACTTCACGCTTGAGAATCTGTTCAGCGCCTTTAACTGCGAGGCCTGCGACATCATCACGCAATAGATCGCGCAAACGAATCGCTTCCGAAGCTGCCTCATGGCGCGCTGCTTCAACGATGCCTGCGGCTTCTACTTGCGCATGCTTTTTAGCTTCTTCAATGATTTCTGCTGCACGACGTTCAGCATCAACCACACGCTTTTGTGTTTCTTCGTGTGCTTGGGCGAGTTCGACCTGCACGCGCTTTTCGGCGACTGCCAGCTCGTGCTTGCCACGATCGGCAGCAGCAAGGCCTTCCGATATACGTTTCGCACGATCGTCGAGTGTCTTCATCAGCGGCGGCCACACGAACTTCATCGTGAACAACGCGAGGATAAAGAAGACGACGAACTGCGCAAACAGAGTTGCGTTCAAGTTCACGGTGTTTTCCTTCTCAAATAAACAGGCTCCGGGGCTGGGCCCCGGCAGGATGAGAATTCAGGAATTAACCTGCGAACGGATTGGCGAACGCGAACATCATCGCGATACCAACACCGATCAGGAACGCAGCATCAATCAGACCAGCCAACAAAAACATTTTGGTTTGCAGTGCATTCATCAGTTCTGGTTGACGCGCTGAGGCTTCGATAAATTTACCACCCATGATGCCAATACCGATACATGCACCGATAGCGCCGAGGCCGATGATCAAACCACAAGCGAGTGCTACGAAAGCGACGTTAGTCATGAAAACTCCTTAGATAATCAAAAGTCAAAAACAAAACCCGAATACAGCAAAAACGATTAATGGCCTTCGTGTGCCTGACCGATGTACACCAGCGTCAGCATCATGAAAATAAAGGCCTGCAACAAAACGATCAGAATGTGGAAAATGGCCCAGATGGAGCCCGCGATAACTTGCATGCCAAAGCCCCACCACGTTGCAGTCGAACCTAACAGCGCGATCAACAAGAAGACCAGCTCACCGGCATACATGTTCCCGAACAATCGCATACCGAGTGATACAGTTTTCGCGACGAATTCGATAATGTTCAGGCCAAGGTTAGGAAGCCACAGCGCTGGGTGTGCACCAAACGGAGCACAGAAGAGTTCATGAATGAATCCGCCCAGACCTTTAATTTTGACGTTGTAGTAGAGCATGAGCGCAAGCACACCGAGGGACATACCTAAGGTGCCATTTAAATCGGCCGTAGGAACAATGCGGAAATGCGGCTCCATGTCGAATAAGCGGAAAATTCCGGCAAACAAATCCACTGGCAAAAAGTCCAGTGAGTTCATCAGGAACACCCATACGAACACCGTGAGTGCGAGTGGCGCGATGAAAGTACGATCGCCATGAATGATGTTCTTGGCTTGATCGTTAACCATTTCAACGACCATTTCAATGAACGCCTGAAAGCGACCCGGCACGCCCGTAGTCGCACGACGCGCTGCGACAACCATAAACGTTAAACCAACGACACCCATCAACACCGACCAGAAAACCGTGTCGAGATTGATGATGCTGAAGTCAATTATTTTTTCCTGGTGCTGCGTGGAGAGATGACCCAGGTGGTGAACGATGTACTCGGAAGCGGTAGGCGCATGCGCCGCTCCTTCTACTGCCGTTTCTGCTGCCATGTCAGTGCCTAAACAATAAGATGATGTAACTTTTTAGCGCGACGATGAATGCAGCGATAAGCGCCAGCCAATTCAAGTCGCGGTATCCGACGACCACCGCTGCAAGCAGCGCGATCGTAAACGCAATCTTAGTGAACTCTCCGAAGAAAAAACTCATCGGACTCAGAGTTCCAGGTTTTTTGGTACCTACATACAAGCGCAAAGCAAATACGCCGTTAGGCACCACACAACACAAGCCACCTAGCAACGCAGAGATAAATCCGTGGACTCCTGCCACCAAGCCCGCGACTACGGCAGCAAAAAAAGTCGTCGCCAGCTGGATTACTACCAAGCGCAGCATGGTGACTTTTTGGTCTGGCCGGAGAACTCTGATGTGCCTTCGTAAATCGACTTTGCGAAGGACAGGGAGTGGGACTTGCTCTTCAAAACCCAGCGATTATAAGGGAAGTTGATGCAGAGCGTCAAATTCTTGCCCGTCCGAAATATGGCCCACGGCCTGTTTGTTTTGGCATTTTATCGCTCACTTCCCACGCAGCCGGGCGATGATGCCATCCAGCTGGTCTAGTCCAGCAAACGCGATAACCATCTCACCCTTATTGCGCGCACCCACCTTGATGCTGACGGTGGTGGCCATCTCATCGGACAACTCTTCTTCTAAGCGCTCTAGATCGCGCGATTTTTCCTTGTTTTTGCCGCTTTTGGATGCGTCTTGCCCTGTGGTAGTGCGTACCACCAGTTTTTCAGCTTCACGCACGGACAAACGTCGGCCGACGATCTGATTGGCCAAGGTAATCTGGGTTGCGGAATCCACTGCCAGCAACGCCCGTGCATGGCCCATGTCCAGATCACCCGCCATCAGCATACCTTGTACGGGCTTGGCGAGATTTAATAGCCTTAGCAAGTTTGAAACGGCGCTTCGTGAACGGCCCACCGAGCCAGCGGCTTGTTCATGAGTGAAATTAAACTCGTCGATTAACCGCTGTATTCCCTGAGCCTCTTCCAGCGGATTCAGGTCCTCGCGCTGCATGTTTTCTATCAACGCCATCGCCGCCGCGGCTTTGTCATCGACTTCTTTGATCAAGACGGGAACGTCGGTCAGCCCAACGAGCTGCGCAGCTCGGAAGCGCCGTTCACCGGCAATAATTTCATGCGTTACGCCAGCTTTACCATCCGAAATTGGACGCACCAAGATCGCTTGTAACAAACCCTGCTCGCGTATCGAATCCGCCAGCTCATTCAATGGACCTTCATCCATGCGTGTGCGCGGTTGATACTTACCGGCCTGAAGTGCTTTGACTGGCAGCGTTGCCGTCGCGTTAGTCACTCGCGTTGCCTCGGTGCCGAAGTCGGTGGTGGTGTCGCCTAACAGAGCTTCGAGCCCCCGCCCCAGGCCTTTGGGTTTTTTGGTGATCATGCGCTTAACATCTTTCTTGAATAAATTTAGTGTGGTGCTCGTTACGTTTTTCGCGGCGCACTCGGTTTACTGTTTTTCTAGTCGCGCAACCAATTCTTTACCAAATTCAACGTAGGCTTGTGCGCCCTTGGCGGCGGCATCAAAAATCACGCCGGGTACGCCGTAGGATGGCGCTTCTGCCAAACGTACATTTCTAGGGATAATGGTTTTGAATACTTTGTCGCCAAAATGTTTTTCCAGCTGCGTTGACACCTGCTGCGACAACATCATGCGTGGATCAAACATCACACGCAAAAGCCCAATGACTTGCAGATCGGGGTTCATTTTTGCATGAACAATTTTGATGGTGTTCACTAGGTCGGACAAGCCCTCAAGTGCATAGTATTCGCACTGCATAGGAATGATCACTCCGTGCGCGGCACACAAACCATTTAAGGTCAGCATGGAGAGCGCTGGCGGACAATCAATCAAGATAAAGTCGTACTCATGTTTCACGCTACTCAATGCGATTTTTAGACGTTGTTCGCGCTGTTCGAGTTCGACCATCTCTACCTCAGCACCCGCCAATTCGCGATTCGATGGCAAGACATCAAAATGACCCGTCTCAGAATGTGTGCGCGCGGTTTTTAACTCTCCCATGCCGAGCAACACTTCGTACACCGAGCTTTTTAATTCACCTTTGTTGATGCCCGCACCCATGGTGGCATTACCTTGGGGATCAAGATCTACCAGCAAAACGCGTTTCTTTAAGTTGGCCAAGCCAGCCGCGAGATTAACCGCCGTCGTGGTTTTACCAACGCCGCCTTTCTGGTTTGCTATGCAGAAGATCTTTGCCATGTGCTTGTCTCGTCAGATGAACTAGTTATGCAGTGAAGATGGGTGGTCTTCTGTTGCGCGTGCTAAATGCACTTAATAAACACGTACTACGTAATCGTAGTTCTTGATATGTGCACCAAATGCCGCTCGGCTACCAATCCGGGCACCTGTATGCGTTCCAGTTTTGTGATTTCCCATCCTGCCGGCAAACCACGTAACTCATTCACTTGCGCTTGTCCTTTGAGCGCAATCATTTTTCCGCCGTCACTTAATAAATGGCCGGACCATTCGACAAAATCTTTTAGCTCGGCGAATGCGCGCGAGGTAATCACGTCGAATTTTTTTTCATCAGTAAACTGCTCTACCCGGCCTGTGTGCACCACCATATTGGCCAAGCCTAACTCGGCTTTGGCTTGCGTTAGAAACGCCGTTTTTTTATGCACGGTATCGATCATGTGCACCTGCATGCGCGGTTGCGCATGCTGCGCCCAAATCGCCAACACCACACCAGGCAAACCACCCCCCGAGCCCACATCCATTACGCGCGAGGCATTCACAAAAGCAGGCAATGCCGTCAAACAATCCAACACGTGTTGCGTCAACATCTGCGCCGGATCGCGCACAGCGGTGAGGTTGTACACCGAATTCCACTTGGCAAGC
>JBIIQR010000122.1:0-5196 GCA_044341985.1 Burkholderiaceae bacterium | reverse complement strand
CAAGACTCTCCACCAACCTTAGCACTCAAGACATTACCCACAAAACCGCTCACGATTGCGCAAGAAATCGATGCACTGACTGATCCTAGTTTTATGACCTCCATGGCTCGCGGGCTGGCGGTAGTCAAAGCGTTCTCAGACCAACGTAGAGCGATGACTATCGCTCAGCTCAGCCATAAAACTGGCATACCCCGCGCCGCCGTAAGACGGTGCCTCTACACACTCAAGAAGCTGGGTTACGCCGATTCTGATGCAAATAATTTTTTTCTTAAACCCAAAATCCTAGCGCTGGGTTATTCCTATCTTTCATCTACTCCACTCACGGTTTCTGCTCAACCGTGTTTGAACCAAGTAAGTGCAGCTGCAGGCGAATCATGTTCACTAGCCGTATTAGATCAAGCTGAAATTCTTTACATATCGCGCTCACGATCGACACGAATCGTATCGATTACGTTAAATGCCGGCAGTCGTCTACCCGCCTACTGCACATCACTCGGTCGCGTCATGCTAGCGTCACTATCCCAAGCTGAGTTAGATAATTATTTTGCGCGAGTACCACTACTACCATTCACCGATCGCACTGTAGTGTCGGAAGAAAAGCTACGTGAAATTCTGACTGAAACAGCTGCTCAAGGTTATGCCATCGTAGAAGAAGAATTGGAAATTGGTTTGCGATCTATTGCTGTGCCAGTACGAGGTGCGTCCGGCGCAGTCGCTGCTGCACTGAATATCGGCGTGCAGTCGGCACGCGTTTCACGCGAACAAATGGAAAACGAATTCTTACCGGTATTACTCAATGGAGCCTCAGAGCTATCGATACTTCTACCTTAAAAAATCTCTATCCAACTAACACAATGCCTCGCCTGCTTTAGGGCAGCGAGGCACTAACAAATCAAAACAAGTCGTTTAAAATTTTATCCCGCACCCGCTGGCTGCGAAGACTGATATCGAAAATCTTTAGGCGATATTCCTGCCTGCCGTTTGAAAAACCGAGTGAAATAAGCAGGGTCAACGAACCCCAAAAGCTCGGCCACTTCTTTAATCGTCATCGATGTATAAATCAGTTCTCGCCTGGCCTCTAGCATTAGTCGCTCGTGAATCAGTTGCAAGGCCGATCGACCACTCATCTGACGACAAATGGCATTCAAGTGAGCCACACTGATGCTGAGCTGAACAGCATAATGATCCAGTGTCGTATGCTTAGAAAAATTCTCATCGACCAGTGCAACAAAGCGTGCCAAATGTTCGCGCGCACGAACGACTGGCACACTCACTTTGGCATGCGCTTGCGCTAAATTTTCTCGCATCAACCAAGCTAAGGTGCTACTCACAAGGGATTCAATCACTGCCTGGTGATATCGATCTCGTTGCTGATATTCAGTGTTTAGCGCACGTAATCCCGCCTCAATTGCTACTGCACTCACTAACTCCTTCATTACACAGCAAACAGGCTCGGAAAGGGTCATCAACTCGTGCGCCAGATCACTATCCAAGCTATTAATTAACGAATATGCCAATGTGACGACCAGACCGTGCGCATCTTTTGAGAATTTGAATCCGTGCACGCAATGCTGCGGCACCAACAAAACCGAACCCTCTGCAAGCCGTCCTCGTCGGCCATCAAGTTGAAAATAAGCCTCGCCTTGCTCCAGCCAAAGGACTTGAAACAAGCCATGGTGGCGATGCGGATTAATCTCCCAATTGTGCAAGCGACTTCGGGAAGCAATAGATTCACAGTGAATCAAGTCAGGCGCACGTACTTCGCCTTTCTCCCCATATAACTGGAAGACTGGTACGTTGATGGCAGGCTTGGTCGGGAGGGTCACGTGGAAGTCTAAAAGTCTGGGAAATCCTCGAAATGTACAAGTTTCTGCGATGAAAGTCTATTCCTGCGCGTGCCCAATTAGGGGACTATCAAGGCCTCGTTACCCCAATGCGGCCACTTTCGTCTGCCGAACATAAACTCATGAAAACTCAGGTTGCTATTATTGGCGCAGGACCCTCCGGCCTTTTACTGGGACGACTACTTGAATTGCAAGGCATAGCCAACATCGTCATTGAAGCCAAGTCACCTGACTACGTGCTCTCACGCATACGTGCGGGCGTACTCGAGCAAGGTACACAGACGCTGCTGCGCGAAGCAAAAGTCGGAGAGCGCATGGATCGCGAAGGTCATGTGCATGATGGTTTCGCTCTATCCTTTCTCGGTCGTTTAGAACGTATCGATTTAAACGCACTCACCGGCGGTAAAACGGTGATGGTGTATGGCCAAACCGAAGTCACAAAAGATTTGATGGATGCGCGCGCGCAATCCGGCTCGCTCAGTTTTTATTCTGCTGATGACGTTGCACTTCATGATTTTCATAGCGACCATCCAAGTGTGAGCTTCACGAGCAATGGTCAAAAACATATCGTTGAATGTGACTACATTGCAGGCTGCGATGGTTTTCATGGGGTGTCACGTAGATCGATACCGCCCGAATCAATACGACTATTCGAGCGCGTTTATCCATTTGGATGGTTGGGAATATTGTCGCGCACTCCACCTGTATCCCATGAGCTGATATATGCTAATCATGAGCGTGGTTTCGCATTGTGCAGCATGCGATCTTCCATGCTTTCGCGCTATTACGTTCAATGCTCGCTAGACGATAAAGTTGACGACTGGTCGGATCAACGCTTTTGGGATGAATTGCGCTCACGTCTGCCTGATGCTGCAGCAACCTCTTTAATCACTGGTCCATCGATAGAAAAAAGTATTGCTCCACTCCGAAGCTTTGTCGCGGAGCCGATGCAGTTTGGACGCATGTTTTTAGTAGGCGATGCCGCCCATATTGTGCCGCCAACGGGAGCTAAAGGCTTAAACTTAGCAGCCAGTGATGTTTACACTCTTTATAACATCCTGCGGCTACGATATAAGCAAAACCGATTGGATTTGATAGCTAGGTATTCCGAGATTTGCCTGCGCCGCATCTGGAAAGCGGAGCGGTTTTCATGGTGGATGACGTCAATTTTGCATAAGTTTTCAGAGGATCCTTTTAATCAGCGGATTCAAGAAGCGGAGCTGGACTACTACACTAGCTCGCTTGCAGGGAAAACGACGATTGCCGAAAACTACGTGGGTTTGCCCTATGAAGCCGTTGAATAGTGCCCAGAACGACCGATACTCAATCAGCCATAGCCGCAGGGTCACAAATCGGGTAAATTTGGCAGAATATTTTTTCTTAAAAGTTTCATGAGCCAGCCCGTAGCCATTACGTCTAGCCCTAACCTCAACATCAGCGCTCTCAAAGCGAGTTGTTCTGCGTGTAGCATGCATCAGCTTTGCCTACCTATGGGATTGGGCGAGTCCGATATGGCTAGGCTCGATGAGATCATTGGACGCCGCCGCAAGATCGCTAAAGACACCCATCTCTACCGTATCGGCGATCCCTTTACGAATCTATACGCTATACGACTCGGCCATTTCAAAACCTTTCAAGTTAGTCATTCTGGCGAACAACATGTCACCGGTTTTCAGATGGCGGGGGAACTGCTAGGCATGGATGCGATCAGCACAGAACATCATCATTGTGATGCGATGGCGCTTGAAGATAGTGAAGTCTGTGAAATTCCATTCGCTCGGCTCGAAGAGTTATTTGGCACCATACCAAGTCTGCTGCACCACTTTCATCGGATGATGAGCCAAGAAATCACGCGCGAACAAAATGTGATGCTACTTCTCGGGAACATGCGCGCGGAGCAGCGCTTTGCTGCATTTTTGATTAATTTATCTTCACGCTATGAAGCGCGTGGCTATTCATCCACGACATTTCAATTGCGTATGTCGCGCGAAGAAATCGGTAACTATCTGGGTCTAACGATTGAGAGTATCAGCCGATTGTTATCACGACTAAAAAAACAAGGCTTGCTGAGAGTCGCTAATCGTGAAATCGAATTACTGGATATAACCAGGATGCGTGCACTGGCAGCAGGCACCGAACTCTGTGATTAAAACTTAATCTATTCAAAACGGTGGTTAGCGCGGCGTTTCTGTGCTCAATAGATAAATGCTCAACATGCTCGCTAGCGAGCAAAATGCCCAGAAAAAGAAAAATCCAATCGTGTAGGCTGCGATCGGTGGTAAATCGATGTGACCCCTGATGAGCATTAAATCGACCGGGTCAAAAATCGAAAAGAAAAAACCTTCTGCAAGAATTGCCGTTATGAACGACGGCCATAGCACCGACATCGCTAGTTTCAACATGATTCGGTCTCCCTCAAATGCATCTTATGCCTTGTCCTGCAAAGGGCTGATGTCTATTTTATTTTGCCGCGGCCAGCTCCAGTCACCCTGAAGCCGCCAGCTGCGCGCCGCATCTTCTATCTGCACCTGCCAATGGGCTCGTTCCAACATAGGCAAGCTTAGTGAAAATTGTCCCTCTGAATCAGGTGTCACTACCATGCGCTTATCTTTCTGCGGTACGGTGGGATGAACCAATAACAAGGTGAGTGGTAATGGATTCGTCAGCCCCTTCACCCCACCGACCAAATTGCCCGAAGCAGCATCGTAACGTAACGAAAACTGCAATCCCAAATTCGAAGCCACCCGATCACGCCGTAAATCTTGATTAATCGCCTTGCCTTGTTTGTAGTAGTCATCCACCACCAGTGCATCCGCGCCTGAGAATGAGATCCACATCGTCACAAAACCTGCAACTATTACAACCACGGGACCCGACATCAACAACCACGGCCAGCGATGCTTATACCAAGGCGCAACTTGTTTATCGAGGGTGTTTACTATCGTCATGATTTTTCCTGTTCAGCGCGGCACAAAAAATACCGCTTTTTCTTTGACATGAATATCAGGGTTATCGATATCGACTAAGGTAAACCAAATTTTATTCGACCCTTTTTCACCCTTAGCCTCATCCACCCGAACATTCACTGCCACCGCTCGCGACTCCGTACCGTTGAGTGCAAACTCACCTGCTCCTTGCAACTTTATGGTGTCGATACCACTCACGCTGATCCGATAGTGATGCGCAGACTCATCGGTATTCATGAGCTGTAATCGATATACATTTCCTATCATGCCATTTTCAATCTCACGCCCCATCGAGCCACGGTCGCGAATCACATCCATCTTGACAGGTATTCGCGTCAGGAGCGTGCCGAAAAAAACGCTAACGATAACAAGCAAAACACCGGTGT
>JBIIQR010000120.1:0-5251 GCA_044341985.1 Burkholderiaceae bacterium | reverse complement strand
CATAACGGCCTTATTACTTTTTCCCGCGAATACGGCCTTAGACTCTTTGGGATCATTTGATTTCAGAAAGCTTTCAAATTTTTCAATGCCGAACTGGTCGTCAAGACGCACATGGGAGGGCGGAGCGGGGGTTGTTTTCATTAGTAATGGACTTTCATCTGATAAGCGGATCAACTTGGTCGCTGAAGCCCATGTTTCTTTGGGTTTTCGAGCGGATGCTTAAAAGTAGTAACGTTTTAGCATCATTTGTTCCTTGGGGTTTTGGTCGTCGATCTGAGGCGCAACTCATTGAAAATTCAAGGAATTTCACGGTTTTGACACGGAAAGATGGTAAACTCTTGGGTTCTCTAAACACAAGCCAAGCACCCTCATGTCCAGTACCGAACAACGCGCATTGCGCAACATCGCCATCATCGCCCACGTTGACCACGGCAAAACCACCCTCGTTGACCAGTTACTTCGCCAATCCGGCACCTTCCGAGAAAACCAGCAGGTAGATACCCGCGTCATGGATTCCAACGATCTTGAAAAAGAGCGTGGCATTACGATTCTGGCTAAAAACTGTGCGGTGGAATACAAAGGCACCCATATCAATATCGTTGACACCCCCGGTCACGCCGATTTCGGTGGTGAAGTGGAGCGCGTGCTCTCGATGGTTGATTCAGTGTTGCTGTTAGTTGATGCCGTTGAAGGCCCGATGCCGCAGACGCGCTTTGTGACTCGTAAGGCGCTGGCTTTAGGTTTAAAGCCTATCGTCGTTGTGAATAAAATCGATCGTCCGGGTGCACGTCCTGAATGGGTGATCAATGCGACCTTTGAACTGTTCGATAAACTCGGCGCGACTGAAGAGCAACTCGATTTCCCTGTGGTGTATGCCTCAGCATTAAATGGCTACGCGAGTCTGGAATCCGATGTGCGCGAGGGTGATATGACTCCCTTGTTTGACGCCGTTCTAAGACACGTACCTGTTCGTGATGATGATCCTGACGGTCCTTTGCAGTTGCAAATTTCTTCGCTCGATTATTCGTCGTATGTCGGCAAGATCGGTATTGGTCGTATCAGTCGTGGCCGTGTCAAAGCGCTGCAAGAAGTCGTGATCATGAATGGTCCTGATTCAACGCCAGTTAAAGCACGTATCAATCAAGTATTGAAATTCAAAGGCTTAGAACGCGAAATCGTGACCGAAGCCTGGGCTGGTGACATTGTGCTCATCAACGGTATTGAAGATTTAGGTATTGGTACGACTGTTTGTGCGCCAGATACGCCTGATGCGCTGCCTATGCTGACCGTTGATGAACCGACCTTGACCATGAACTTCATGGTGAATACTTCGCCACTGGCCGGTCGCGAAGGTAAGTTTGTTACTAGCCGTCAGTTGCGCGAACGTTTAGATCGTGAATTGAAGGCCAACGTTGCATTGCGCGTTGCGCCGACTGATGACGATACGATTTTTGAAGTCTCGGGTCGTGGTGAATTGCACTTGACGATTTTGTTGGAAAACATGCGTCGTGAAGGATACGAGTTGGCTGTATCGCGTCCACGCGTTGTTTTTAAAATGGTTGATGGCGTACGTCACGAGCCGTTTGAAAATCTTACCGTTGATGTCGAGGAAGTTCATCAAGGTGGTGTGATGGAAGAACTCGGCCGCCGCCGCGGTGATCTGCAAGATATGCAGCCCGATGGTAAAGGTCGTGTGCGTTTGGAATACCGTATGCCTGCTCGTGGTCTGATTGGTTTCCAAGGCGAATTCATGACGCTGACTCGCGGTACAGGCTTGATGAGTCATGTGTTTGATGCATATGGTTTGGTCGATCCGACTAAAGGTGAATTAGCTGGCCGTCGTAACGGTGTGTTGATTTCGCAAGACGATGGCGCTGCTGTTGCCTACGCATTGTGGAAATTGCAGGATCGTGGCCGTATGTTTGTTAGCCACAACGATCCTGTGTATGAAGGCATGATCATTGGTATTCACTCACGCGATAATGATTTGGTGGTAAATCCGATTAAAGGCAAACAGCTTACTAACGTGCGTGCCTCAGGTACCGATGAAGCCGTTCGTTTGGTACCGCCGATTGAGCTGACGTTGGAATACGCCGTTGAGTTTATTGAGGATGATGAACTCGTTGAAATTACGCCTAAGAGCATTCGTTTACGCAAGCGCTTCTTGAAAGAGCATGAGCGTAAAAAAGCATCACGCGAAGCAGCGTAACAGCTACTGAAAATAAAAAAGCGCCTGAGGGTGCTTTTTTATTGCGTCATAAAAGTTCTTTATTTTATGGATTGAATGACTTCAGCTAGTGTACTGAACAAGGTATCGATTTGTTCGTGGTTGATGATCAGCGGCGGCGAGAGCGCGATAATATCGCCTGTGGTTCGGATCAATAGATTTTTCTCCCAGAAGCAGCGCTCAAAAACTTCATAAGCGCGTGCGGTTGGCTTACCAGGCAGGGATTCCAACTCTATACCGCACACCAGACCTAAGTTGCGTATATCTTTGACGTGCGGCAAGCCTTTAAGTTGGTGTGCAGCTTGCTCGAATGCAGCCGACATACTCGCAGCACGTTCAAATAATTTTTCATCCTTATATACCTGCATAGTCGCAATAGCAGCTGCACAGGCAAGCGGATGACCGCTGTAAGTATAGCCGTGATAAAACTCAATACTATTCTCAGGCGCCGACTGCATAAACACATCGTGTATCGATTGTTTAGCGATAACAGCGCCCATAGGTACTGCGGCATTCGTTAAACCCTTAGCGCAGCAGATTAGATCAGGAATGACACCAAAGTAATCAGCAGCGAAAGCAGACCCTAAGCGACCAAAGCCAGTGATGACTTCATCAAAGATCAGCAAGATGCCGTATTTATCGCAGATAGTGCGGAGCTTTTCTAAATAGCCCTTAGGTGGAATGATGACGCCTGTCGAACCTTGTACCGGTTCAATGATGAGTGCTGCTATCGTCGCAGGGTCATGCAGTGCGAGTAATCGCTGTTCAAATTCATCGGCGAGCTCAGCGCCGTGCAGAGGCAAGCCTTGTGAAAACGCATTGCGTGAAATATCCAGTGGGTGACGCAAATGATCCACCGCAGATAACGACGGGCCAAAATGTTTGCGATTACCCGCAATACCCCCTACCGCGATACCGCCAAAGCCAACGCCGTGATAGCCACGTTCTCGGCCTATGAGCTTAGTGCGTAAACTATCGCCACGCATGCGGTGATACGCGAGTGCCATCTTGAGCGCGGTGTCTACCGCTTCTGAGCCACTGTTACAGAAAAAAACACGATTCAATCCCTCGGGCGCCATGTGGGCGAGGGCCGTGGCTGCCTCAAAGGCTTTTGCATGTCCCATTTGAAAGGGAGGTGCAAAATCCATCGTTCTGGCTTGAGCGATGATGTGTTCGGTGATCTTGGGGTGAGAGTGACCTGCATTCACACACCAGAGGCCCGCAGTGCCATCCAGAATTTGGCGGTCATCTTCAGCGGTGTAATTCATACCTGCGGCCGCCTTCATTAAGCGGGGTCGCGCTTTGAACTGCCGATTGGCGGTAAATGGCATCCAGTAGTGAGAGGTATCTATGGGCATCGTGTCGTCTCCGCGAGCAAAGTGCCCACACTTTACTGCAAATTGTCGGACACTCGCCGGCGCCGGTACAATGCAGCCTGTCGCATTGCATCAAATATCAACCTCTGTGAATTATTCAACGCCCCTGCCGCCGCGCCGACTTTCGGTTGCTCCAATGATGGATTGGACCGATCGTCATTGCCGCATGTTTCATCGCCAGATCTCACGCCATACCTGGCTTTACACTGAGATGGTTACGACGGGTGCCATTATTCACGGTGACAAGGCACGGCATTTAGATTTCAACGAAGAGGAACACCCGGTTGCTTTGCAATTAGGTGGAAGTGAACCAGAAGATCTTGCGATCAGCGCCAAATTAGGTGAGCAGTGGGGCTACGACGAAATCAATTTAAATTGTGGTTGCCCGTCAGAGCGTGTTCAACGTGGGGCGTTTGGTGCGTGTCTGATGGCTGAACCTTTACTTGTCGCTGACTGCGTAAAAGCAATGCGAGATGCAGTCACCATCGATGTCACAGTCAAGCATCGCATTGGTATTGATGAAATTGACTCGTATGATTTTGTGCGAGATTTTGTGGGTGTGGTCGCACAAGCGGGTTGTAAAACGTTTATTGTTCATGCGCGTAACGCGGTATTAAAAGGTCTTAGCCCAAAAGAAAATCGCGAAATTCCTCCCCTGCGCTATGAACGAGCTTATCAGCTGAAAAAAGATTTTCCTGAGCTTGAAATTATTATCAATGGCGGCATTAAAGAGATAAGCGAAATTGATGACCATCTACAGCATGTTGATGGTGTGATGTTAGGCCGTCAGGCCTACCATCATCCGTATTTACTATCCACATTTGACGAGCGCTATTACGGTGATACGGTAAGCCTGCGTACCAGAGACGAAATTCTTCACGCTATGCTGCCTTATATACAGAGTCAATTAGCGACGGGCGGTCCGCGTCTCAATAGCATCACGCGTCATATGTTAGGACTGATGGCGGGATTGCCCGGTGCGCGCGCCTTCCGTCAGCGTCTTTCGGATTCCAAACAACTCGCAATTGGTGATCCTGCGTTATTGCTTCGTGCCATCGATGCTATGGCATCTAGAAAGTCTTAGTCATATTCACCAATAGCTTTTTTTCGATCTAGCCATTGCCAGTATCGCCTTGCTGTGTCATCTAGCAAATCTTGCGTTAAGTTTCTACAGTTGCTTAACCGCAGAACCTCGACTGAATCACTGAACCTTATCCCCCGCCGCTTAGTCAAGCCATGAGCCGATACGAAATTCCGTATCACGGAGCAGACTATGCCTAATGCAATAAAAAAAGAAGCATTGAATAATTATATAAATTCACCGTATCAAGCGACTGCATTGCTTGGTTATTCTAAAGCGATGAATCATCTACGGCATCAAATAAATCGCGTTGCGACAACTGACGTTAGCGTTTTTTTGTTAGGCGAAAGTGGGACAGGTAAAGAATTAGTTGCAGCAGAAATTCATTCCAAAAGTCTTCGCAAGGACAAATTATTTTTGCCGATTAATTGTGGAGCGATTTCTCCGCAATTGATTGAAAGTGAACTATTTGGGCATGAAAAAGGCAGCTTTACCGGAGCTGATCGGCTGCATCGAGGGTATTTTGAGCGTGCCAATGAAGGCACCTTGTTTTTGGACGAAATCATC
>JBIIQR010000119.1:0-5269 GCA_044341985.1 Burkholderiaceae bacterium | reverse complement strand
TACAGCAATCTCACTAGCGCCATCAAAGATGGCTGTATAGAGATCTTTACCCATGTGGATATGGCGTTCGATGTTTTCAATCGTGACCGTCGCATCATCGACCAAAATACCGATGGCCAGCGTCAGTCCACCCAAGGTCATGAGGTTGATGGTTTCACCTAACGCACGCATGACAAATATCGATACTAAAATCGATAATGGTATGGAGATCGCAATGATGAAGGTACTACGCCAATTTCCTAAAAATAAAAGAATCAACGTTGCCGTCAGCAAGGACGCAATTACGGCTTCGTGTAAAACACTGTCAATGGCTGATTTCACAAAGACGGACTGATCAAACATCGTAACGACGCGCAGCCCTTCTGGCAGCCCCTTGGAGATCTCGGCGACTTTCGCCTTAACGTTTTCAACAATCGTTAGCGTCGATTCAGAACCGCTCGTTAGCACGGTCAGCAGTACACCCCGCTCTCCGTTATTTTTAACGATGTTTTGCTGCGGCTGAAAACCATCACGTACGTGCGCCACTTCGCGCAAGTAGGTGGTTGACCCATTTACCGTTTTAACTGGAATGTTATTCATACCAGCGATGCTATCGGGCGAACCATTCAGCTTGACTGCTTGTTCTAGTCCATCGATCTTTACCGTACCTGCGGGCAGGATAAGATTTTGAGCATTAATTGCGTTGACTACATCGCTGGGTGTCAGACCTTTAGCTAGCAAAGCCTCGGTGTCAAGGTCAACGGAGACAACACGAAATTTACCGCCATAGGGGTAAGGTACGGCCACTCCTGGAATCGTGATCAACTGAGTACGTACCTGGTTGATCGCAATATCATTTAACTCTTGCTCAGAATGCAGCGGACTCGATATACCCACCTGTACCACGGGCACTGTTGACGCAGAATATTTAATGATCAGCGGCGGCACCGTACCCGGTGGTAGCTGTCGCAACATAAACTGACTAATCGCGGTCACTTGCGAGAGCGCTGTCGCAATATTTACGTTTTGATGAAAATAAATTTTAACGACGGCTACCGATGTCGTGGACTGTGACTCAATGTGTTCGATGTCATTAACTGTTGTCGTGAGTGCCTTCTCGTAAGGGCTCACGAGTCGCTCACGCATGTCTTTCGGTGGAAGTCCGGTGTAGTTCCAGACGATGCTGATGACGGGAATGCCTATTTCAGGAAAGATATCGGTCGAGGTAGAGCGCAACACAAAGGGTGACGCCAACAGGATCATCAGCGCCATCACCAAATAGGTGTAGGGACGCTTTAGCGCGATATCGACAAGCCACATAGAAATTGCCCGGAGAGGAGCAGCGGATAGCCGGAGGAAACCCCGGAATCGTGCTTTTTTAGTTAGTTTTGTCGATTATTGCACGGCTGTACTTTTTTGACTTAAAAATACATTTAGGCCGGCTTTGCTGACATCCATCAACCACCTGGGTAAATGGCAACGAAACTAGTAGGACCTGACTGGCTGCTGACGAAGGAGAAATCGGCCGAATTTACCCCCTTAAATTAAGCCTTTTCTAGACCAAAGGCTTTGTGCAAAGCACGCACGGCTAGCTCGGTGTATTTCTCGTCAATCAGGACGGAAATTTTGATCTCTGAGGTCGAAATCATCTGGATGTTGATGCCATCTTCGGAGAGGGTTCGAAACATCTGCGATGCAATACCTACATGGCTACGCATACCCACACCCACCACAGAAACTTTAGAGACTTTGTTATCGCCCACAACATGAGTTGCACCCAAGGTGGATTTCACGTCGCCTTCGATCAACTTCATTGATTTATCGTAATCAGCGCGTGGCACAGTAAACGTGAAATCGGTTTTACCATCGACGGAAATATTTTGGACGATCATATCGACTTCGATATTCGCATCAGCAACGGGGCCTAAAATTTGAAATGCAATACCGGGTTTATCGGGTACGCCGCGCACTGTAATTTTTGCTTCATCGCGGCTAAAGGCGATGCCAGTAATGGTCGCTTGTTCCATGTGGGTGTCTTCCTCAAACGATATCAGGGTGCCTGACTGAGCTTCTTCTTCCAACGGCATGAGTGGATCGGTTAGTGATGACAGCACGCGCGTAGGCATGCGGTAATTTCCCGCAAATTCCACTGAACGTATCTGCAAAACTTTTGACCCTAACGATGCCATCTCTAGCATTTCTTCGAACGTTACCGTCTTCAATCGACGCGCTTCAGAAACAACGCGTGGATCGGTGGTGTACACACCATCAACGTCGGTATAAATAAGGCACTCGGCAGCGTTGAGTGCTGCAGCTACCGCTACAGCAGAGGTATCGGATCCACCGCGACCCAGAGTAGTGATATTGCCGTGGGCATCCATGCCTTGAAAACCGGTAATCACGACCACTTTGCCGGCATCTAAATCTTTTTTGACTTTGACATCGTCAATCGACTGTATGCGTGATTTGGTATACGCGCTGTCAGTAATGATGGGCACTTGCCAACCGGTATACGAAACAGCTTCTTTACCTATCGACTGCAACGCAATGGCCAACAGGGCAACGGATGCTTGCTCGCCGGTTGAGGCCAACATATCCAACTCGCGTGGATCGGGGTCTGCATTGATTTCTTTGGCTAAGCCCAGCAAACGGTTGGTTTCACCCGACATGGCCGAGGGTACAACCACAATCTGATGACCGGCGTCATGCCATTTAGCGACGCGACGAGCGACGTTTTTGATGCGCTCGGTAGAGCCCATCGACGTGCCGCCATATTTGTGAACGATTAATGCCATTTAAGAGAGAGAAGTGAGCTCTTGGAAAACCCAAGATTGTACATGTTGCATTGCGGAATGACAATTATCGTAGCGGCCATTTGAGGAGATTTTCACTACGAATTACCACGTGAATTATCACCGCTCCACGCTTCCCAGTGAAGTCGCACGCCCGGATTATTTACAGCGGCGACGCTATTTGGACCCAAGCCACAGGCAAACAATAATTGATCGCCAGCGTAAAGCAAAGGCAGCCATGGGCGTCTACCTGCGGACACTCCACATTCTTGAAACAGGTTCTTCAACGTACGTGAGGGTCGTCGCATATCAAGCTGCAAGCGTTCGCCGCCTTGGCGTGGGCGTAGTGTCAGCGGCCCTTTCAATAACAAATCACGATCAAACCCCTCACCTTCACCAACTTCAAACAGCAACTTCCCGCGCCATTCGGGAATATCGATGTGGCGCTCACCCTGCCATACAACAGTAAGGGTTTCCAGAGGTGGCTGATTCACGTCCGCCTGAGCGCGAATGATTAAATGATCATGCTCTCGTTCTAAGACCCACTGCCCCATCACTAGTTGCGGATGCGTATCTGATGCGGCATGCAGCATTTGTTGATGCAACTGATGCAGCTGTGCTTGACTAGGGTAACTACCGATTTTTTCGTAGACCCAGTAACGCAACAGATTATCGATGCGATCAACGGAGAGTAAGGCTAAGCGTTTCAAATTGAGTCCACCCGCATCGAAACACTGCTGTAGATCGCTGCAGGCCAACTCATCCAACAAACCTTGTGCAGTTTGAAAATGATGACTACTGCGCGCCAGTGTTTGAGTAAATCCTTCGAAATGCTGCTCGATGAGTGGAAAAATTTCATGACGAATCGCGTTGCGCTTGTAGCGCGCATCAGCATTTGATTCATCGAAGATATGAGCTATCGCTCGCTCGTTTGCAATCTGCTCTAACTGCTTGCGCGAGCAATCCAATAAAGGGCGCGCTAGTGTGACTGCTGCAGGCAATAAAGCATGATCTCGCTGCAGATCAGCCATGCCAGACCATCCAGGCAAACCCGCGCCACGCAGCGCCTGCAGCATGACGGTTTCAGCTTGATCATCTTGATGGTGAGCCGTGAGTAATAGCTCTACACGATGCGTTAAACACAAACTAGACAGAGCGTCATACCGCGCTAGCCGAGCAGCGTTTTCCGGGCCATGCTGATCAATGCTGGTAACGCTAACTTTGCGCGCATCGAAAGGCAGATTCAATTGCTTGCACTCGCTTTGCACATGCACCAACCACTGATCGGCATTCGGGCTTAATCCGTGATGAACATGGAACACATGTAAAGGATGGGAATGCAGATGAGGATGACTAGCGAAAAAATCAGCGCTCAACTGTAGCAATACGGCTGAGTCGAGGCCACCGCTACAAGCGATTGCGATGGCTGCACCGTCGGAAAGAACAACGCGCGCCAGAATTTCTTCTAGCGCGCGTTCGAATGCAGTAACCGCAACGGCAATCTGAGAATTATTCAGAGGGAGAGATTTCCTTGAATTTGCCATAGCTCATTAGCTTTTCATGACGGGCCGCCATGAGGTCTTTAGTTTTAACGCCCTGAAATTGACGCAAGGTATCGGCCAACGCACGCTTTAACAATATCGCCATCTGCTTAGGATCACGGTGTGCACCGCCCAACGGCTCATTAACAATTTTATCGATGAGGTTGAGTGCTTTCAAGCGATGCGCTGTTAAACCTAAAGCTTCAGCCGCATCAGATGCACGCTCAGAAGTCTTCCATAAAATTGAAGCACAACCTTCTGGCGAAATCACCGAATAGGTAGCGTACTGAAGCATCAATACCGCATCACCTACGGCAATCGCTAAAGCACCACCGGAACCACCTTCACCTATGATGGTGGCGATCAGAGGCACTTTGAGTTCTGCCATCGCATACAAATTGTGACCAATGGCTTCGGATTGACCGCGCTCTTCTGCATCAATGCCGGGGAACGCACCCGGGGTATCAACGAAGGTAAATACAGGCAAACCAAATTTTTCAGCCACCTTCATCAAGCGTAGAGCCTTGCGATAGCCTTCAGGTTTGGGCATACCAAAATTTCGCATGGCGCGTTCTTTGGTATCACGACCTTTTTGATGACCTATCACCATGCATGCTTGGCCATTAAAACGTGCCAGACCACCAATGATAGACAGATCATCCGCATATGAACGATCGCCATGTAGCTCATGAAAATCCGTGAAGATTTCATTCACATAATCCATGGTGTACGGACGCTGAGGATGGCGCGCAATCTGCGACACTTGCCAAGGGGTGAGCTTGGCGTAAAGATCTTTGGTCAGTTGCTGACTTTTTTGGGACAGTCGATCGATTTCTTCAGTGATGTCGACCGCTGAATCTTCCTGCACGAAACGCAGTTCCTCTATCTTAGATTCAAGCTCCGAGATCGGTTGCTCAAAACTGAGAAAAGTGATTTTGCTCACATAAGCTCCTTATG
>JBIIQR010000118.1:0-5301 GCA_044341985.1 Burkholderiaceae bacterium | reverse complement strand
TCGCAGGCAAATCGTCGTTATTTGTATTTCGCGAACAAGGCTGACATTGAAGGCCAAAATGATGTGGCAGCACTGTTCCGTTCGACCGCAGAAGGCGAAACGGGTCATGCGCATGGTCACCTCGAGTATCTCGAGCAAGTGGGTGATCCAGCAACGGGTCTGCCTATCGGTTCATCACGTCAAAACCTGACAGCGGCTGTCGCTGGCGAAACGCATGAGTACACTGATATGTACCCAGGCATGGCTAAAACAGCGCGTGAAGAAGGTTTCGACGAAATCGCTGACTGGTTTGAGACGCTGGCTAAGGCTGAGCGTTCACACGCTAATCGCTACCAAAAAGCTCTCGACGCACTGGTCGACTAAGCAAGCAACACCATTGTTGTGTAGCGCGTCGACTCTGCAGTTGGGTATGACGCGCTGACAAACTGAACAAACCTCTCTGCATGGCAGAGGGGTTTGTGTCAGGCACGACTTCCTCCTTGCAGCGCAGTCCGCCCGACATCAACACCATTTCCATTTCGAGAGATTCCACTATGTCACGTGAAGGTAATTTGGAAGCACCAACCCGACATCCTCTGGATTGGGTCTCCAAAGAGTTTTATGACGAAGATGCATTGAACGCCGAGCTCGAGCGTGTGTACGATATTTGTCATGGCTGTCGTCGATGTGTCTCGTTGTGCCAGTCGTTCCCCACGTTGTTCGATCTCGTTGATGAGTCTGAAACGATGGAAGTCGATGGCGTCGATAAAAAAGATTATATGAAGGTAGTTGATCAATGCTACTTGTGCGATCTCTGCTACATGACGAAATGCCCTTACACACCACCGCATGAATGGAATCTCGATTTCCCTCATCTGATGTTGCGTGCCAAGGCGGTGAAATTCAAACAAGGTCATGTAACAGCACGCGATAAATTTCTATCCAATACAGATGGGTTGGGTAAATTTGCGGGCATACCGATTGTGACGCAGGCAGTGAATGCCGCGAACAAAGCGCAAGCTACGCGCGGTTTACTAGAAAATATACTGGGCGTCGATAAAAAAGCCTGGTTGCCTGAATTTGCGACTACTAAATTCCGCTCGGGTGCAAAAAAATCGGCCGACTATCCAGTTACGGCTGGTAAAAACACCCCTGGCAAAGTCGCGATCTATTCGACCTGCTATGTGAATTACAACGAACCGGGTATTGGTCATGATTTGTTGGCTATCCTCGACCACAATAAAATTCCTTATGTGATGGTCGATAAGGAAGCCTGCTGCGGTATGCCTAAGTTAGAGCAGGGCGATCTTGAAGGCGTTGCGGAAAAAAAGGCGATCAACATTCCTCATTTGGCGAAGTTGGCGCGCGAAGGCTATGCCATCTTGACGCCCATCCCTTCGTGCACACTCATGTACAAACAAGAGTTGCCGCTGATGTTCCCTGATTGCGCGGATACGCAATTAGTGAAACAAGCCATGTGGGATCCGTTTGAATATTTTGTGACGCGTAATCGCGATGGTTTGTTGAATACCGATTTCAAACATTCATTAGGCCACATCTCGTATCACATACCGTGCCATTCGCGCGTACAAAATGTGGGACGTAAGACGGTCGACATGTTGCAACTGGTGCCTGATACGAAATTAAATGTCGTTGAGCGTTGCTCAGGTCATGCGGGTACTTATGGCGTTAAAAAAGAGTTTCATGCCAATTCGATGAAAATTGGTAAACCTGTATTTAAAGCGATGGCCAATGATGAGCCGGATTACATTTCATCCGACTGTCAGCTTGCCGGACACCACATTGCGCAGGGTATGGAAGAAAATGGATTGAAAAAAGCCGAAATGGCTCATCCACTGACACTACTGCGTAAAGCTTACGCTATTTGATTTTCTAAGGAGTTCACCATGATTATTTCCCGTGAAAGCTTAATGTCGCTGGAATCGTATTCGAAGCAGCGCAACGATTTTCGTAAACAGGTGATTGAGCATAAAAAGCACCGTACCGTTTATCTTGGTAATCACGTTAGCTTGCTGTTTGAAGATGAATTGACTTTGCGTTATCAAGTTCAAGAAATGCTGCGCATTGAAAAAATTTTTGAAGATGACGGCATTCAATCGGAGTTAGATGCCTACAACCCTTTATGCCCAGATGGTAGTAACTTCAAAGCGACGATGCTGATCCAATATGGCAATGTCGCAGAGCGTAAAGTCGCGCTGGCCAAGTTGATCGGTATTGAAGATCGCTTGTTTGTTCAGGTCGAAGGTCAGAGTCGCGTCTATGCGATTGCTGATGAAGATCTGGAGCGCGAAACAGAAGAAAAAACATCGGCTGTTCACTTCGTGCGCTTTGAACTCACCCCCGAAATGAAATCAGCGCTAAAGAGTGGCGCACAAATCATGATGGGTTGTGATCATCCGAATTACCCTGTGCATGTGGAAGAAATTCCACAAGAAACACTCGCGGCACTGCTGAAAGATCTTTCGTGATTTAAGCAGGCAGAGTTAAGCCGGTAGAGTAACAAGAACCGCGAGGCCACCGTCCTCGCGGTTTTTTATTTCTAGTCGTCCTTGATGACGTTGCACAACGCGATCAACAATCGTTAATCCCAAGCCAGCACCGTTGGCCTGACTACGTGCGGCATCGAGGCGAGTGAAAGGTCGCAGTACATGACTGAGCTGGTCTTCGGGTAATCCGATGCCACGGTCGGCGATTTTTAGTCGTATCGACAATCCTTCTTGGTAGGCGCTGATATCCATATCGGTGATCGACGTGCCGGGTGTTTTTCCGTAGCGTTTGGCATTTTCAATCAGGTTACGTATCAATCGATCAATCTCGGTGGCGTTGCAGCGTAAGCTGAGTTTTTCCGCAATATCGGTCGTTATCTTGATATCGGATCGACGTTGATATTCGCCGACGATTTTTCGTAGTGAAGCAGCCAGATCATGAGTCGTAAAGCGCTCTGGCTCTGCAGGACGAGCGTAGTCTAAAAATTGCGCAATGATAGCTTCCATTTGCCCCAGATCAGATTGCATACCTTTCAACGCATCTTCAGGCAACCCCGCCATTTCAACTTCTAGTAGCATGCGCGAAATGGGTGTGCGTAAATCATGCGATATGCCTGCCAAGATAACAGCACGATCTGATTCCACTTGTTTTAAATCGTGCACCATCTGATTGAAGCTTTGATTCGCTTCGCGAATTTCAGTGGGGCCCTGCTCGGGCAAGACAGTAGGAGTATCTCCGCGCGCTACTGCGCGCGCAGCGGATGAAATTCGCGCTAGCGGTTGATTAATGAGTCGGCTAATAAATGCAGCACCAATCAAGGACAGCAATAGCGTGACCGTAGCCCAGCTTAGCCATTGCACGCCCGAGGCTTGTTCTACACGTTCACGATCGAGCATCAACCAGTAGTCATCGTCATCAATGCGAAAGCTGACCCAAAATCCACGAATATCATTCACATAGCCGGCGAAGTGAGTGTTTTCTCCCAAACGAGCTTGCACATTGTCTTCGATGACTTGTATCAAATCGCTGTCTGGCATGGGCTCGGTGTCATCGTCATCCTCGCGCGGATAGACTCGTATGCCTTGAGTGCTGGCTAGATCAAACAATAGTTCTCGTCGCAATGTCGGCGCTGAGTGTAATAAGGCAGCGCGTGTGATAGTGACAATAGAGACGACTTGCGCTGCGACTTGCTCTCCTCGTGGCACACGTTCAACAATACGAAAACTGGCGACCCATGCCGCCATACTGGTGGCGATTAAAAAAGCCAATAGAAAAAAGGTGCGCCAAAACAGGCCGCTACGCAAACCAGTTAAAAGCTGTGAGGGTGATTGGTTAGCGGGATTGTTCATCCGGTATAAATACGTAACCTAATCCCCACACCGTTTGTATGTAGCGAGGTAGTGCAGGGTCGGGTTCAATCAGTTTGCGTAGTCGGGATATTTGCACATCAAGACTGCGGTCAAAGACTTCGTATTCGCGTCCGCGCGCAAGCTCCATCAGTTTTTCGCGTGAGAGCGGTTGACGAGCGTGGCGCGCTAAGACTTTTAATACAGAATATTCACCCGTAGTTAGTGCAATCGGTTGCCCAGATTTTGTTAGTGATCGTTTCGCAAGATCGAATTCGAATTCACCGAATCGATAAATCTCATTGTGATCGGATGGCGCACCCGGTAGATCGGTAGGCGTTACGCGCCGCAATACCGCGCTGATGCGAGCGACCAGTTCACGTGGATTGAATGGTTTAGGTAGGTAATCATCCGCACCGATTTCCAGACCCGTTATTCGATCAGCATCTTCGCCTTTGGCGGTCAGCATGATGATGGGAGTGGCATCGCCACCGCCACGCAGCCTGCGGCAAATGGATAAACCATCTTCACCCGGTAGCATCAGATCAAGCACCAGCAGATCAAAGCGTTCACGTATCCAGAGACGATTCATTTCGATGGCGTTAACGGCAACCGACACGGCATATCCATGCTCACTCAAAAAACGCTTGAGTAGATCGCGTAGGCGGGCGTCATCATCAACCACCAGTATTTTTGCCTGACTGCTAGGCGTGCGGCGCGAGGGCACAGGCTTGGGAGTGTTTGTCGAGTCCATGGCCGTATGGTAACTTCGTTCCTGCCAATGATCGTCTTTGACCGTGTCATGATTACAAAGCTTTACAAATTCGGCCAGCCGACGATGGTATTGAATGATTTCCACCCTACAAGTAAATGGCTAACTAGCTCCATGAAATCCCTCAACATCCTTGTTTTTATAGCGCTTATGGCGGGTAGTCAGGGTCAGGCCTTGTCAGCGCCGGAGCAGGGCGGGGATGCGCGTCCGCGCCCGGAGCGCCCCAAAGGGTCTAATGCTAACGACCAGTCAGGCAAGCAAGATGATGCTCGTCAGCGCGATGCGGAAAGTCGCCCACCTAAGTTGTCACCAGAAGAGCGTAAGGCACTGAGGCAGCAAATTCACGAGGTCGGGCACGATCTTTATCCGGCTAAGCGCTGAAAATTCTGGGCTAACTATGGTGTGAGATATAAAACTCACGCGATCGAACCGTACAAAAATTAGTCAGCCTTTTGCTACATCAGGCTTTACGTCCCCCGAGATCCTAAGCATTTCACCCCGTTAGTGTTACAATAACTTATTTTTTGCTATTCATTGCTGAAAAGGCTTGCTTCACATAAGGATCAACGTTCGGTTGATCAAGTAACCAGCGCACATAGTCTTTGGGTACCTCTGAAAGTGGTGTGCCTTTGTGTTTACCGAAGGTCATGTGGGTGGGTAGTCTCGCGTTACTTGATCAACCAAACGTTGATCCTT
>JBIIQR010000117.1:0-5311 GCA_044341985.1 Burkholderiaceae bacterium | reverse complement strand
ACTGGGGTTTTGGAGCTATTGGCTATTCGTAAAAACTGCTAGCTGGAGTTGGACTCTGCTAATGACGGCCGGAGTGGGGAGCGGTTGTCTGGCATTAGCGCTACTTAGGCCACAACGCTCTGGTCTATCCCCCCCCACCGTGATGCTTTCGCTGGGTGTCGGTGGAATGTTGATGGGATTGGCGTGGGATTGCATGCAAACACCTTTGGCAATGCTGGAGGCCTTATGTGTCTCCTCGAACGGAAGATCAGTTATTGAATCCTTGCGTTATCACGTCATGCTATTGCCAGGTATGCACGTGATGATGATTGCTGGGGGATTAGCTGCGATACCAACGCTGCGTTTGATACGCCCCGAATGCAGAAAACTATGTGCACTGTTCGCGCAAAACATGTTGTGCTCAAGTTGGATGCTATTCGGCATGACCATAGGCGGCACACTGTTTGTTCAAGCACTCAGTGCCAGCTATGGAATGAACTTGGGGCGTATGTTGGGCGGCATGATGACAGGCATGGTGTGGGGTATGGTCCTAAGCGTCGCGCTTTACCGTCTGTTTTTCACCCTCCAGGACTACTTTCACATGAGAAAACACCTCCTCTCGTCCGCCCCGCCTAGATTGCACTAACGCGATCCCGTTCGAAAATCTCTTGGAATACACTGGCCGTGTCAGATTTTTTCAAACAAAAGTTGTTCATGCGCAATGCTAATAACTTATCATTGAGGGTTATCGAATATCGATGCATTGAGTAAGTCTTCCCATTAACTAACTTTATTTATCACTATGCACCACGCCGTAGAAAATCTTCCTGGTTGGAGAGGAGATATTGAGCGCTTTATGGCGCGTAATTTAATTCAACATTTTTTGATTTTTTTGATTATCGTTAACGCCATCATTTTGGGCGTAGAAACAAATCACGAAATCATGGCCGCGATTGGCCCTGAACTGCTCGATGTCGATCACTTTATTCTTTGGATATTCATCGCAGAATTGGCATTACTGATTGCCGCTAGACGACTTCGGTTTTTTAAAGACCCATGGTGTGTATTTGATTTTTTAGTAGTCATGATCGCGTTCATCCCCGCTACTGGCAGCCTATCCGTACTGCGAGCACTGCGCGTACTACGTGTTTTACGCCTTATTAACAAAATTGAGAGTATGCGGAGGGTGGTGGGTGCTCTCTTAAGCGCACTACCCGGATTAGGATCAGTATTTAGCTTGATACTGATTATTTTTTATGTGTCCGCAGTGATTGCAACTAACATATTCGGGCTGGATTTTCCTGAACGATTTGGCTCGCTATCCACCAGCCTATATACACTTTTTCAGATCATGACCCTAGAAGGCTGGTCTGAAGAAATCGCTCGACCAGTCATGGAAGTATTTCCATCTGCATGGATCTTTTTTATCCTGTTTATATTGTTTGCCACTTTTATCGTCGTGAATCTCTTTGTGGCTGTAATTGTGGACTCGATTAATTCAATCAGGTCTGCAGAGAACGCTGGCGCAGAGCTAGCGCTCGACGAAGAAATTCGCAGTCTCCGATCAGAAGTGGCAGAGCTCAAGTCAATGATCCACGATATTCATAAGCAAATGCGCAGTTAGTGGCGTTAGCGCCTCACGAAAATAGCAATATCTCCACCCGGCTTGCTTTAACTGCCGGGTTTTTTTAATTCGCCGCTGGTGTTTAAATCGCCTAGGTCAACACAGGTAAAGCTAACTGCCATCCTGTACGTTTTTCAAACGCTGCCACGTCTTCTGGCGTATCAATGTCCAAAACAAAGTGATCGTTACCAGTGATCAATTTGTGAACTAATGCTGGATTGTCGTCAATAAATTTGCGGCAAGCGATTTTTTTATTCGCTGCAAGTAATTGAGAAATCAGCTCACCTGAAAAAATCACGGGATTACCACGCTGTCCTTCTACCTCTGGATAAACAATGGATGTCTCGGGTGGACGGTTTTTAAATGCAGAAATTAATTCAGTCAGATCATCGGCAGTCAGTAAAGGTTGATCTGCCAACATAACCAATACGAGGTCCAGCGAATTGGTTAGCGCTTCAAGACCTAGCCTAACTGACGATTGCTGACCCTCCTCAGGCGCAGGATTACGCACCACCGTCACAGGAAAGCTTTCTACGGCCGGCTCCACATCGGCATGGTAATAACCCGTGACGACCACCACGTCATCCACACCTGCACCGCTAAGCGCGATCATATGCCGCTTGATCAGCGGCACTCCCTGCAGACTCAAGAGACATTTTGGTACTTTACCTAAGCGCGAGCCTTCGCCCGCAGCCAGCAAAACGGCACCTACTCGTAAGCGAGCGTACAAACCTCCGCCCTGCTTTAACAAACACCCCATAAACCACTCCTGCTCAATGTAAATTCACCAAATTTTCAAGGCTCTGTAAGTTGCTAATCGCCATAAATTGAGTAATTAAATGGGCACTTTTCACCATCGCTTCAGAAGCAGGCCGTTCTTTATTGGGATGCAGCCAAAATAACTTCGCACCGCGTTGCCGAATTGCCCGAATTGCTCGCTCAGTCTGCTCAGCCGGATCGGTATCATAGCCATCAGAAAGAACATACACCAAATCCCTAGACCCCAAGGCGCGGCCAACGTGAACTTTTAAGAAGGCCTCCAAATTAGTCGCAATCTTGGTGCCGCCACCAAATCCAAACGTCACCGCATTAATTTTTTCTTGAATACGGCCGTTACGGCTCGTAAGAAGGGCTGAGACTTCGGTCAGCCGCATATGAAATACAAACACACGTGCATTTAACAACTGATGAAATACGCGACCTATGCGCAAAAAGAAAGCTGCGTGCGACTCCATCGATTTACTCACATCAACCAATACATATATTCGTGGCTTACGCTGATCGCGCTGTTTACGTTTTAGCCTGAGTAGCTCGCCGTCTGTCGCTAGGCTAAGACGTATCGTAGCGGGAATATCAATACGTTGTGTTTTGTGGGTTCGTATCCATTTACGCATAAGTTTTTTGCGCAAGCGCTGTTCTAACGGATGAATCAGCGATTCAAGCTGCGCACTATCCTCAGGCATCCATTGCTGAACTCCGCGATTCAATGGATCTGTTTTACTCGCACCTCCCATGGCTTGAGGACTGTTACCGCTAAAGTCGCCCTCACCCCCTTGACCACCCGCATCCAATCCCACAGACGGCTTAGCCTCACCAGACACTGCATCCATATCTGCATGCATTTGCGCTACCAGGGTTTGCAGCGATTTATTTTTTCTCTTAACGCCCGAACTTCTCGTAGTGCCACGTACCTTGTGTGGAAACCAAAATGCTTCAAAAAGATCAGGATATTTTCGCCACTGATCGGGGGTCGAGCAAACCAGTCCACGCCAACATGATTTTAATTGTGAATACTGAGTTGGATTGAGAATCAAGGTAATACGCAGCATAGCGTCAAGCTCACCCAGACCGATGAGAAATCCATGCTCGCGCAAATAGCGTGCAAAGTGCCGTATCTGTAGGTGGGGCAACGTGGCCGCATCACCGGCCCTATGCGCCTTACTTAAGTGCTCCGGCGACGCCGACATCGATACCTACCCGATTATCTGTCCGCAAACCTGACAAAATCTCTGGTTCCATTTGCCAGCGATCTGAACGAGTTTTCAACAAGGATGATAAACATGCACGAATAATCTCAGGATCATCGGGCACACGATCTTGCCCCATGGCGAAAAGTGCTCTGACCCAATCCAAGGTCTCTGCTATACCAGGATTTTTTTCCAGATCTTGCTTGCGCAGCTTGTGTACGAAAGTCACAGCCTGTTGAACTAAATCTAAAGACGCATTCGGCACTAATTTTTTTACGATGTCAATTTCGCGTGGCAGACTAGGATAATCTAAATAGTGATACAAACAGCGACGTCGAAGTGCATCCGACAAATCGCGTGTCCCATTGCTGGTCAGTACAACGATAGGACGCGAGCTGGCTTTAATCGTGCCAAACTCAGGAATAGAAATTTGGTATTCACCTAGCACTTCCAAAAGATACGCTTCAAAAGATTCATCGGCACGATCAACCTCATCAATTAAAAGCACCGCAGGCTGATCTGAACTAATCGCCTGAAGCAAAGGACGTTTTAAAAGAAAGTCTTCGGAAAATAAATCTTGTCGTAGCTTTTGGCCGATAGAATTTTCTGCTTCACGCAAACGAATTTCTAACAACTGTTTGCTGTAATTCCATTCGTAGACCGCTTGATTAAGATCCAAGCTTTCATGACATTGCAATCGAAACAAAGGTCTATGTAAGGCCGCAGAAAGCGCCAGCGCAATCGCCGTCTTACCTACCCCCGCCTCTCCCTCTAACAATAAAGGCCTGTCTAACTGCATGGCCATCCAGACCAAGGTCGCGAGACTGTCGTCAGTCACATAACCAGACTGTTCCAGTAAGTTGGCGATTTGTTTAGGTGACATAGTGAAAATGACCATCGTTACAGAACAAGGATAAAAATTATCCTGGCTTGATAGAAATCGATGGTGACATGAGAGTTGCAATGAGGCTTGCAACACGATGCATTGTTGATGTACCAATCATGCAGGCTGGAGTAACGCGATAAGAAACCGCTTTGAGTCAAGCGGATTGAATCAAGCGAATTGAATCAAGCGGATTCCTTGAGTGGAATATCTTTAACTATAAAACAAAGTCTCAGACAGACTGGGCTGTAGCCCAAGCTGATTCGTAGTGATCACGTTTAGCGCGAGTTAACTCTGGTGACAGGGGAGCTAATGTGTCAGATAACTGTAAATTGGCTTCATGCCCATTATCGACTGAGCCCCAACTATTCAGTTCATCTACGAAAATTATTTTTTCGGTGGCGGCCGTTGCAACTTTTACTTCCACCAACGCGCCTGATTGTAGTGCGATTTTCTTTAGCTCCGATATCGTCTCTGCTGATAAATCGCTAAGCAGTAAGCGAAGTTGTACCCGCTCTTGCAGACTATCCAGATAAAACTCCAGCTTTTTTATATCACATTCACTATCAACAATGAGGAGGCGTTCATTGGCCGTGGACATTAAGGTGGATAAATCTTTAGTAGGATTCGATGCTGCGCCTGAACTTAATGATGTCTCGATTTCCACCTGCAATTGTTCAACCGCATGATAGGCAATATTAAATAGTTGCTCGATATTTTTAGAGCGCTCTTTATCACCTGGCATAAATTCAATTGCACTTGCGACAGCTATCGCCGGGAAAGGCTTCCATTGATAAATAAGCGTGTGGATAGAATTCATCCAACGTGAGTAAATTTCCGAATCAGGTTCGTAGAGGT
>JBIIQR010000116.1:0-5327 GCA_044341985.1 Burkholderiaceae bacterium | reverse complement strand
GTATGACAAAGTACCGACCAAAAAATATGATTTGATTGTCTCTAACCCACCGTATGTAAACAGCACAGCGATGGGCTCTCTGCCCGCCGAGTATCGCCACGAACCTCACATGGCGCTAGCCGGCGGTAAAGACGGTATGGATTTAGTGCGTCGCATTGTTAAAGAAGCCAAACAGAGACTTACCGCCAATGGCTTGCTGATTGTGGAAATCGGTAATGAATTTGCTCACGCGGAAACTGCTTTTCATGATCTGGGCTTGACTTGGTTATCCACTAGCGCGGGCGATGCCTCGGTCTTTTTACTCACCGCTGATCAGCTGTGATTTTTATTCACCCTCTCACCGCGACTCTTAGTCTGCTTAGTTTCACATGATTCGTCTTCAGCAATTGTCACTCATGCGTGGCACCAAGTCTCTGTTTGAGGCAGTCGATCTAACGCTTAATACCGGTGAAAAGATTGGCCTCATCGGCGCCAATGGGTCGGGTAAATCAACCTTGTTTGCCATGCTGCGCGATGAACTGCATCCTGATTTGGGAAGCATAGATTTTCCGCGTAGCTGGCGTGTATCTCACGTCGCTCAAGAAACGCCTGCACTGGATAGACCTGCCATCGAATATGCCATTGATGGCGACGTTGGTTTGCGTGCGCTTGAACATGAGCTCGACTTACTCGAACAACAAGGTGATGCCGCTGATGGTAATCACATTGCCGAACTCCATAGCAAATTGGCCGATGCCGATGCTTACACCATACGCTCGCGGGCTGAGCAATTACTGAATGGATTAGGTTTTTCATTAGCGCAAATGGACATGCCGGTAGCGAGTTTTTCCGGTGGCTGGCGTATGCGTTTAAATCTAGCGCAAGCGCTCATTTGTCCTTCTGATCTTTTGCTGTTGGATGAACCCACCAATCACCTTGATTTAGATGCCATTCTTTGGATGGAAGAATGGCTAAAACGCTATCCTGGGACATTGCTTATTATTTCGCACGATAGAGATTTCCTTGATGGCGTCTCGAACGTGACCGTGCATGTGGATGATCGTAAGCTTAAACGCTATAGCGGCAATTACAGTGCCTTCGAGCGCCAACGCGCAGCGCATCTCGAATTAATGGAAGCTGCATTAGACAAGCAGCAACGTAAACGTGCTCATCTAACGTCGTTCATTGAACGATTCAAAGCCAAAGCCTCGAAAGCCAAACAAGCGCAAAGCCGGGTAAAGGCATTAGCTCGTATGGAAGAACTAGCGCCTTTACGTGCAGCGGCTGAGTTTTCTTTTGAGTTTCGCGAACCTGAACGTGCACCAAACCCGTTGCTTGTACTGGAAGATGTCGATGCAGGTTATCGAGGTAGTAACGGCGAAGAAAAATGCATAGTCGCAGGGATTAATTTTTCGTTGACGCCAGGCCAACGCATAGGATTGTTAGGTGTGAATGGTGCGGGTAAATCAACCTTCATTAAAACAATCGCTGGTGATATCGAGCCTTTGCATGGTGTAGCGCGATTCGGCAAAGGACTAGTCATTGGATACTTTGCGCAACACCAATTAGAAATGCTTCGCCCAGATGATTCACCACTGATGCATCTGGCACGCATAGCACCCGATGTGCGCGAACAAGAATTACGTAATTTTTTAGGTCGTTTTAATTTTCCCGGTGAGATGGTGAAAAGTCCGATAGCGCCGTTTTCTGGCGGTGAGAAATCACGACTTGCCTTGGCTTTGATTGTCTGGCAGCGCCCTAATCTTCTACTACTTGACGAACCAACCAATCATTTAGATTTAGAAACTCGCGAGGCACTCACTGAAGCGTTGGCACAATTCGAAGGCACCATGTTGCTCGTCTCACATGATCGTCATCTCTTGCGTGCAACGTCGGATGAATTCGTGATCGTGGCTGATGGAAAGATGACTCCCTTCGATGGTGATCTAGATGATTACCGCGACTGGATGATGAAATCTAAACTGTCAGCACAAAATGCGGCACGCAACGCCACATCATCGATATCGTCAACTACTACGACACCAGCACCAACCGCAGTCACGCCAAACAAAATCGAGCGTAGTGATCAAAAAAAGATAACGGCACAAGAAAGGCAACGAGTTGCCGCACTTAAAAAACCTTTAACAATTAAATTATCCAAGCTTGAAAATGAAATGGGTGTGATTAACAAAGAGCTTGCACGTATTGAACACTCAATGACAGATGAAACTATCTTCGATGCTTCGCGTAAAGATGAATTAAAATCATTGTTAGACGCACAAGTAAATAGTAAGCGGCAATTAGAACGCATTGAATCAGAGTGGCTGCAGTTAAACGAAGAACTGGAGCAATTAGACATTGAATAAAATAAAGTAAGACTCTAAGAAGCCAGGATATAAGAAACGCATGCAGCGCTACGTAAAGCAGGGCTGCATGATCGTGGTATGTTGATTGAAATAGAACTGAGTTGAATCAATAACGAGTAATCAGCATTACTCTAAATGTTCGTGATTCTATGGGATGAAATACCCGATATGGGCCATTCGTATTCGAGGTTCCACCAACACCAGTGTATGAGTCAACGGCATAATCAATCGCCGAGCTTTGGGTATTGAGTAAATTAAAACCAATAAACTCAATTTTTGTATCTTTGTTGACCCGATATCCCACCTTGCCATTGAGAGTTGTCGTCGAGTCCGAACGCATAGAATTATCTTCGGTCAGCGGACGTGGGCCAAAATAGCGCAGTTGCAACGAGCCATTGTAAGGGCCCTGGTTGTCAATAATTGCTGCGACAGAGGCTACGCCCTCAACGGCTCCTTCAATATATTTTCCTCCTCCACCTGCATCTCTGAATCGTGCTTTGGCATAAGCAAAATCAGCGTCTAAGGTCAGCCATTTCGTGGCTTTGAAGTAGTTATTAAATTCAAAGCCTGTACGGCGGGTTCGGCGACCAGAATCTTCTGTCAAACCCGCATCGCCCACATACACAATCTCTGACGCATTATCGAGTTGAAACAGCGCCAGCGTGGTTTGTAAACCTTCTATGATTTCGGTTCGAATACCTACTTCCTGACCAAAGGTTTTAACAAGACCTTGCGATCGAGTTCCCGATCCTATCGTTACCCCACGTGCATCATTAGAATGGTAGCCATTGCCAACACTGTAGTAATACTCTGTTTTAGCCCAGGGGCCAAACACTACGTTGAGCTTAGGGCTAGTGATAAAGTCGCTTACGGTATCAGTGTTGTTATCACCCGTTGAACTAGTAAAACCTCGATTCGCAAATCTAAAGTAATCCCCACGAGCTCCAGCTACGGTACGAAACCAATCATTCCAATGCACGTGATTTTCTGCATACAAACCCAGACTGCTTTGAGTAATACGATCACTGCGGCACTGATCTATCACGTTCTGACAAGTAGCATTACGCACTCGTGCTGTTGTACTGTTTAACGCGTTATTGATAGTGTCGTTTTGAGCTTGCAACCCCAGCGTATTGGTTGCTTCTTTACCTATACCGTCGATATTCCATGTGCGAGCCAAATTAAAACCAGAGGTCACTCGACTATCACGCTGATTAAACTGGCTATCGGCTGCGTATTCAAAATTTGAATACAAGTCCAAGTAATTTTGAATTACGTAGGCTTGAAAAAGAACCGTGCCACTCGCATCCGATTGCCGCCACTCACCGGAGATACTATTTCGATTAGCTGTGGCTCCAGAGGATTTATCCATAGAACCCCAACGAGAAATCAAACCGCTTTTGTAATCGTTGTAGGGAATCTGATCGGTAGAATTCCACTTACCTGAATAGGACATGGCGGTCAGGTTAAAACCATTGGCGGAATTTCCTTCGGAGTAGCGCAACATCCCGTTATATTTTCGATAGTTGTCTGGGTTATCCCATGGCCCATCGTAATGCGACAACTCTAAGGCGTAGAGCACGCGACCATTATGAAAATTAGGTGAATTTGAAAGTAAGGTCCGATAGAAACCGTTCTGACCTAAACCCACACTAGCAATTCCGCGATCAACCGTATCGGTGTAGTAAATATTCGCTGTACCAGCGTTAGCAAAATCACCGTCAACGGAGTAGTACGGGCCTTTACGATAATTAATTGCTGAGATCAGTTCGGGGATTAAAGGGTTGAGATCTGCCCAACCCTGTCCATGCGCATGGCTGCGCTGATTAATCGGCATACCATCCAAGGTGATTTTAAAATCCAGACCGTGATCAAGATTAAAGCCACGCAAAAAATATTGATTCGCTTTGCCTTCACCACTGTGCTGACTAACGATTAAACCGGGGATCACTTCTAATACTTCGCCGGTTCTAGCAACCACGCGATTATCAATCTGAGCCTGACCAACTGCCCCCTCGTTAGCCGAATCAGCAGCGCCTAGCAAGCTGTAGCGCGACACCACTTCTACCGGCGGTAAAGAACGAATATCGTCTGCCACAACTGAGCCAGCACCGATCATCAACAACGATGTGATCAACTGGGAAAGGTAGGTTTTACGGATGGACTTATCTAACCCAAGGCCGTTATTTTTTTTACTTATTAGCATGTGAATAATTTACAATTTGTCTTACGCAATCATACTATAAAAAATTATTTCATACAAACTGACAGCAAGTAGTCGGTTTGTATTTTATTAACTGTTAGTTTTTAGGTTTCACATGTGCGTGTGTGTGATGGCCTGAATGACCATGACTATGCTTGGACGTTTCCACATCGGCAGAAATCAAATTGAGCGAACCATGCCGAACACCCGACATTGCTGTAAGGTGCCCAGCAAATTGGCGAACTTCCTGAGTTTTACCTTTTAAAAAAACAGCTTCCATACAATTGTCATGATCTAAGTGGGCATGCATCGTTGACATAACTATGCTGTGATGATCGTGATGGGTTGAAATTAGCCTATCAGCCATTGTTTTTTCGTGATGATTGTAGACATAGCTGACTACAGCGACGCAATGCTTGGACTGATCGCTGTTATTACGTGACTTTTCTAGGGCTTGCCGGATCAAATCCCGAACAGCCTCAGAACGGTTTTCGTAACCAATCTCTTCGATCAAATGATCGAAATCATGGGCCAGCTCATCATCAAGAGAAATAGTAAATCGTTCCAATGTAAGTCCTCTAGTCAGTCTTATTTTCTTTAAAAATCGCCATTTTTTCTACAAAATATTCTGTGTCACCGAAACACGAGGTGGGGATACCTTTGTGCTGAGCATAGGTCAACACAAGTTTTTGACCCGTATGCTCCATCAACTGATTGGCAAGCTCATCATCGCGAACAGAAAATTGAAATTTCTCAGGAATGGCGCCCGGCATACTCGT
>JBIIQR010000115.1:0-5339 GCA_044341985.1 Burkholderiaceae bacterium | reverse complement strand
CAATTGTTTGGTGGTGCGTTGACGCTCGCTGCGCGGCACGAGTCGTGCATACACTGTCGCATAATTTTTACCTTGCAAGGTGCCGGTATTAATGGTGGTGTAGAGGTCACGCACTTCAGGCAAAGCACGTAATGCCGTTTCGACTTGGCGCGCTTTGCTTTCTGTAAATTCCAGCGATGATCCTACCGGCGTATAAAAGATCACACCTGTTTCTGAATAATCGGCTTGCGGCACGAATTCACTGCCGATTAATCCCGAGGCAGGTATGGCTAGGCCGGCGAAAAAAGTCACTATCGCCAGCACCAGTGTAGCGACGCGATGCTTGAGCGACCACGTCAAAGCGACTTGGTACTTACGAGAGAACCACTGAACTAGTTTATCGAACTGTGCGAGTACGCGACCGATAGTATTGGCATACCATCCTTGTCGTGGACCATGTTGTCCATGAACTTCAGGGTCATGCCAGATCGAAGACAGCATCGGATCGAGCGTAAATGAAACAAACATCGAGATCAGCACAGCCGCAGCGACCGTAATACCAAACTGATGAAAGAATCGGCCAATGATGCCGCCCATGAAGCCCACGGGTATAAACACCGCAACAATAGAAAACGTGGTGGCGAGCACAGCTAAACCAATTTCATGGGTACCTTCTAATGCCGCTTCGCGTGGCTGCTTAAAGCGGCCATTCACCTTCATACCTGCATGACGCACAATATTTTCACGCACCACAATCGCATCATCAATTAGCAAGCCGACACACAATGACAGCGCCATCAAGGTGATCATATTGATGGTGAAGCCAAACATATCCATGAATAAAAATGTGCCTATCAATGAGACGGGCAGCGTTAAACCCGTGATGACAGTTGAGCGCCATGAATTCAAAAATAAAAATACGATTAGGATGGTAAGCAGAGCGCCTTCGATCAGCGTGCGTCGCACATTTTCAACACCAACGCGTATCTGTCGTGACCCATCTTTGATAACTTCAATCTTTACGCCGGGGTGGAGAGCATCTAAAGTGGGCTGCAGCTCTTTAATTACTTTTTTCAAGCCATCGGCGACTTCAATCGTGTTTTGTCCTTGCGCTTTAATGATATCGAGCGCTAAGGTGCGCTGACCATTAAACATCGCCAAACTTTCTTGCTCTTGCTGGCTATCGACCACGCGAGCAATTTGCCCGAGTAAGACAGGATTGCCACCGCGTTTAGCCACCACGATGCGCTCGAAATCTTCCGGGCGTTTCAGGCGACCCTGCACCTGAACCATTTGTTCATTCGCCAGTGCACGTACGGCACCGGCTGGCAATTCTTGGTTTTCATTGCGAACCGCATTCAGCACCTGATCCATGCTGATATTTAATGCTTGCATCTCTGCTGGTTTAACGTAAATTTGAATTTCACGTTTAACGCCACCAACGAGTGATATTGACCCCACGCCCCGTACATTTTCTAGACGCTTTTTTACCAGTTGATCAGCGATCGTGGTGAGCTCACGGATGGAGTATCGACTTTTCTCCGCATCATTAATGACTGCGACCGAGAATATAGGTCTGTCCGCTGGGTCATAGCGCGTTACGCGAGGCTCTTTCACTTCTTTGCGGAAGGCTGATTTAATCAGTGCGACTTTCTCACGTACATCTTGCGCTGCTTGAGCTGGATCGACCGTCAGCACAAATTCAATGATGACGATGGACTGACCTTCGTAAGAACGTGAAGTCAGACTATTGATACCGTTAATGGTATTGACCGCCTCTTCGACTTTGCGCGTGATATCGCTTTCGACGGTTTCAGGTGCAGCGCCGGGATACTCTGTCTGCACCACTACAATAGGAAAAGTCACATCAGGAAACTGATCGACTCGTAAGCGTTGATAGGAGAACAGGCCGAGCACCACAAACGCCACCATCATCATGGTGGCGAGTACGGGATTACCAATGCTGATGCGAGTGAACCACATGGATCCGAACCTTTTATTTACTTGGGGCGTTAATGCGCACGTGGGTGCCGGGCTGTAGGCTGCCCATATCGGTACCCACGACTTGAGAACCAAAATCGATACCCGATAAGACTTCAGTCATGTAATCGTCACCGCTGCGACCGCTCATACCAACGGTGACTGCTTTGCGGGCTAAGACATCGCTTTCAACCACATAGACGTACATTCCATTACCATCTTTGCGGATCGCATTCTGCGGTAGCGCCAACACGCCAGATTTGGTTTTTAATATGAGTTGCGCCTCAGCGAACATGCCAGAGCGTAGTTGATTTTGTGGATTAGCGATCTGCACATACACCAAGACCGAGCGAGAGCCTGATTGCGTCGCCGGATTAATGCGCACGACCTTGCCTTCTATCGTTTGTGGTAAACCTTCGATACGCAGCGTAACGCGTTGACCGATAGCGACGTTGGTAATGTCATTGGTTGGAACAGCAGCTTCCAATTCCATTTTTTGCAGATTAACGATATCGAGTAATTTATTGTCGACTGATACTTTTTCACCTGCCTGCACATAGCGCATCGCAACTACGCCAGAAATAGGTGATCGAATTACCGTGTCGTTGACTAATTTTTGCACCACATCTAATGCACCTTTGGCAGCTTCGACGTTAGCTTCTGCGGTGGCGTACTGACTGGCCGAATTATCAAACGCATTCTTAGAGATGAAGCCTTTTTCAACCAAAGTCCGATTGTTATCGCGATTTTTAGTCGCTATGTCTAGCTGAGCGCGCGCAGCATTCAGCGTGCCGCGTGCCTGATCAACGCGAGCCTGAAATTCAGTCACATCCATTTTTGCAACGATTTGTCCAGCACGCACCGTATCGCCTTCGCGTACAGAAATTTCGCGTACTTCTGCTGCGACACGCGCTTTGACGCTGGATATATCAACGGCACGCAGCGCTCCCGAGAGCGATAGCGTTTGTTGAATGTCGAGTGGCTTGGCTGTAAAAATTTCTGAAGGTAAGAACTCCAAGGTGGGCGCAGCCACTGTAGTTGAAGCGGCAACGGGCGCAGGTTTAACGGCAGACTTTTGCTTTAGTACCCAAGTCACGCCACCAGCGATGATGATCACTAAGATCACTATAAAAATAATTCGACGTCGCATGCGATTAGATATTTTCAATTAAGCGATTGATTAATAGGAGGTGAGCCAGCTGTTGATTGCAGGCCATTCAATAACACATCAAGAAAACAATCCAGATAATCCGGTGCAGAAATGGGCTCTAAGCGGCAAGAGTGAAAGGAATGCTTCCACATCATCAGCATCATGACCGGCGCCACAATGACCAGATTGGCGTTAACGGTATCGATAGGCCTAAATTCACCGCGCGCAATACCGCGTTCCAGAAGACCAATGATTAATGCATTACTGCGTTGAATGACTTCTTCATGATAAAAGCGCGCCACGTCGGGAAAATTACCTGACTCCGCCAGCATTAATTTCGAAATTCCTGAGAGCTTGGTTTCGCCCACATGCTTCCACCATCGCAAAATAAATCCGCGTAAAAGATCGCGACTTTTGCCCGTGTAGTGGCTGACATATTCTTCTGCCTCAGCGAGTGCGGAAACTAAATTGGCGCGAACTACTTCTTTGAATAATTCTTCTTTGTTCTCAAAATAAAGGTACAGCGTGCCCTTTGAAACCCCGGCGCGCGCTGCTACGTCATCTAATCGGGTAGCGGCGTAACCACGCTCAACAAACAGATCCAGTGCTGCGGCTAGCAATTCCTGCGGCCGCGCGTCTTTGCGTCGTTCCCAGCGGGGTTTAGTTTTGATTTCAGCGAGAGGCATGGTGGGGTAATGAATTACTAACCGGTCGGTCAGTAATATAGGTTCCGGGTCCTGGGTTAGTCAAGCTAAGCCTTGCGATTAACGAATTAGTAATCTGATGGACGAATCAAGGAACCGACCAAATTAATGGGTTACGGAGTCTTGTCAGTTAGTTATGTAAACCAAGAACCTATCCATCCATTACGAGGCCAATCATGAGTCGCCCCCCGATTAGCAGAGAAAATTCCAGTAATAACCTAACACTTAATCAACAAGGTACTAAATCATCGTCTGAGCGGGATGCTAAGGTTGAAGAGCAAGCCCCTAAATCGTCACCCCCTCAACTGAATCAAAAAACAGAAGCAAATCAGCCGCCACCTTCAGGTGATGCGGATTTTTCCAAAGAGGATTGGGTCAAACAAGGGCAAGGCTCGGATGAGCAGCCCGCAAAGAATCAAGAGCAACCCAAAGAAAAATCGTCGCAGGGCGGTGAACAAAAATCCTCAGGTAAACCAGCGGGCACGGTGGCCAAGGGAAAAGCCGGTTCCAGCACCCGTAAAGTAATCATTCCATCGCTGAAATTATCCGGTTCGTCCGGGGTCGCACCCGGGACAGCCCGACTAAAAACTCGTGCGCCAGTAAGTCCAGATTCCACCGGCGGTCTCGGCTCACACCGGGCAATGTCACCGCGCACAGGCGATGTAACTCCGGCGAATTCTAGTAGCAGCGCATCGACGCTGAACGCCAATACGCAAGGCCAAGCTTCCGCGACTGCGCCATCGCCTACACCACCTGCACGGTCGTTGCCACCTATCCCACAGAAGCCTAGCTCTCAGTCGTCGCCGGTTTCAACCAGCAACGTACCTGTGAGTGCACGTACTGCTGCATCGACATCGAACAATGCTAAAGGCTTTCCAGCTTCAAAATTAACGACACGTTCTAAGGGTATTCTCGATTCCGCGGTAGTCAATGGCAAGATCGACCCAGCTGACTTAGGGTATTTACTGGTGGAAGTGCAGACAGCAGGCTTTACATTACCAACGTCCGCATTTAGTCAAGCCAAGCCATTTTTGCGAGCAGGATTGCAAGTTTCAGGCTTCAAAGCTAGTGATGGTCAGATCTATGATTCCATCAATCTCATAGAAAAATTTCTTTGGCCTATGGCCGAGAAAGCATTCAACACACCGGAATGTAATGAGTTGAGAAAAACTTTGCAGAAAAATTATCTACCTGTTGCCTCGACAATTGAATCTGCATCTAAGGGAATGCGCCCTAAAGAAATGCAGGAATCCGAAAAAATAAAAAACCTTATGGATCCTGTAATTAAGCCATTAACGACATGGGCTTGTGGGGAGAATGAAAATTTAGATGATTCTAAACTGCCTCAAATCTGGAAATATCTGTTATTGGGCATTGATGATGCAGTCATTCAGTGGGCAAAAAATATCCATAGCGCCGATATGAAAGAAGTTAAGCTGACCTTGCCCCCGGAAAGTGGATCCCATAACGAGATGCATAATCTTGTATGTGGGAGGATTTCTGATGAAAAAGACAAGGGCGCGGTA
>JBIIQR010000114.1:0-5357 GCA_044341985.1 Burkholderiaceae bacterium | reverse complement strand
TATATTGAAGTCACGCATGGACAAACCGCTAAAGTGCCGGATGATTATCGTCGTCGCCAAACATTAAAGAATGCCGAGCGTTACATCACGCCTGAACTCAAAGCGTTTGAAGACAAAGCCTTGTCAGCACAAGATCGAGCCTTGGCTCGAGAAAAACTACTCTACGAGCAAGTGCTACAAAAGCTATTACCTGAAATAGACGTTCTGCAAACCCTCGCACGCGCCGTCGCATCGCTGGATGGCCTGGTTGCACTCGCTGATCACGCTCAGCGTCATCAATGGTGCAAGCCTGAGCTGGTAGCAGAACCCGGCATAGCCATTCACCAGGGACGACATCCCGTCGTCGAAAACACGATAGAGCGATTCATCGCTAACGATTGTCATCTCAGCCCAACGCGTCGACTGTTGTTAATTACAGGTCCAAACATGGGCGGTAAATCAACTTACATGCGACAACTCGCCCTCATCACCTTACTGGCGTATGTGGGTAGCTATGTGCCAGCAAGCTCAGCAACTTTGGGACCGATTGATCGTATCTTCACTCGTATTGGTGCATCGGATGATCTCGCAGGAGGTTATTCCACCTTTATGGTCGAGATGATGGAATCGGCTGCAATACTGCACGGCGCAACAGAACAATCGCTGGTGTTAATGGATGAAGTGGGACGCGGCACATCAACCTTTGATGGTCTGGCACTCGCTTGGGCTATTGCTCATTGGCTGTTGCAACAAAACCGTAGCTTTACTTTATTTGCTACCCACTACTTCGAATTAACTCAACTACCTCAGGCGAATCCCGCGTGCGCTAACGTGCACCTATCTGCTGTCGAGCATAAAGACAGCATCGTTTTTTTACATGCTGTGCAAGAAGGCGCTGCATCGCAAAGCTACGGCTTGCAGGTAGCTCAATTGGCAGGCGTGCCTGCTGCCGTGATACGCGCAGCGCGCAAACATTTAACGGCACTTGAAAATCAATCTGCGCACGAGGCAAATCAATTTGATTTATTTGCCATCGAAAACAACACTGCTGAATCAACGTCAACGCCTAGTGACCCCGCTCTCACAGCCTTGCATGAACTGGATCCAGATACCTTAAGTCCGCGTGAAGCATTAGACGCTCTATATCGCTTAAAAAAATTAAGCCAGCAAGGCGAGGCGAAGTAATGCTTTGGTTTCCTCGATTGCTTGCACGCTCATTACCTAGCGTATTTTTTTGTGGTGTGATGCTTGCAACACACGCCCACGCTGAGCCCTTTAGTTTCGCCGTACTTATGCATGTGCTGCAAGAGACAGGCGATGAGAACGAGCTGAAAATTGCACTTGAAAATGCACAAGCAGCCAATCCCACTTTTATCGTTGTGAATGGCATGCGCTCTAAGCGCGAGCCGTGCACCGATCGTTTATATAGGCAACGCACGGCCTTGCTAGAAAGTTCTGTCGCCCCTGTCGTCTTGTCATTAGCAGGTGATGACTGGATCACCTGTCGCGATAGACAAAATCGCCCCGCACCCACCGCCTGGCTTAACTTGCTACGTGATCAGGTATATGGCGATATCAGTTGGAGTGGCGGCAAGCACATACCCTTGCGACGTCAGTCGGCTATTCCCGCATTTAGAAATTACGCAGAAAACACGCGTTGGAGTATTGAGAATGTCCTGTTCGCGACACTCAACGTCCCTGCAAACAATAATAATTTTCTAGTCTCCGCAGGTGGCAACAGTGAATTTGAAGATCGACAGATCGCCAACCGCGATTGGTTGCATCGACTACAAACGCAAGCACAACGCGAGCGTAAGACCCACATCGTACTTTTTTGCGATGGCAGCCCATTACCCAATGATCGCCGCAAAACCGAGCCGCGCGATGGCTACGTAGAGCTGCGCCAGCAACTAAAAAATCTCGCTGAAAAATCAGGGGTGAAGGTGTTAGTCATCCAAGGATCAACATCAGCTGCTGAAAAAAGCAGTGGCAGCATCCTATGGAACGGCCGGTTAGGTTACGTAAACCTTAACGCAGGAATCAACATGATCTCCGTGGATCCAAGTGCTGAAAACGCTTTTTCTATACTGGCTGATGAACCATAAAATCGATTCATCCAGCCACTAATTCCAACTTTTATTGCAACTGTATCGAACGGAATTGATCGCTATCGTCATCGTCATCATGATGGTGATGACCATGCGGGCCATGCACGTGACGATGTGCGATTTCTTCTGCGCTAGCTGCACGAACGTCGATTACATTCAAAGCAAACCGAAGTGAAATCCCGGCCAGCGGGTGATTGCCATCCAAAACCACCTTGCCGTCGGCAATATCAGTCACCGTAAATACGCGATCTTCAGCATGCTGATCACCGTCGGGCGAACCTTCGAATTGCATACCGATTTCCAGTGGCTCCGGCAACGCTTCCCGAGGCTCGATCTTTACCAGAGTGGCATCATATTCACCGAACGCATCCACAGGCTCGACTTGTATCGTGACCTGATACCCTGCCGATTTGCCATTCAGCGCTTCCTCAATCTTAGGCAGCGTATTGTCATAGCCCCCGTGCAGGTAGACCATCGGCGCCTGACTTTCTTCGATCTGATTTCCTTGTGCGTCACTTAATTTGTAATGCAGAGTAACGACCGTATCTTTGCCGATTTCCATCATGATGTCCTAATAATTAAACCATGTTGAATTATAACCGCCGATCCTGGCGCTCGTTAAGGTCGGCCCATTAAGCGATCAACTCCGCATCCAGCCGTATCGCTATAATCAGACCATGAAAAATCATACCGTTCTCGGCTCAATGTCGACAGAAACATTCTTACGTACGTACTGGCAAAAGAAGCCTTTGCTGATACGTCAGGCGATTCCCGATATGCAGCCCCTCCTGTCGCGCGAAGCGCTGTTCGAATTGGCAGCACAAGACGATGTTGAATCACGACTCATTAGCCAGACCCGTACGCGTTGGCATATGCAGCACGGTCCTATTATCAGTCTTCCATCGACTCGCAAAAAACAGTGGACGCTACTGGTACAAGGTGTCGATTTACATGATGACCAAGCCGCCAATTTGTTAAGCCAGTTCCGTTTTATTCCCGACGCTAGACTGGATGATCTGATGATTAGCTACGCCAGCGATCAGGGCGGTGTCGGCGCGCATTTTGACTCGTACGATGTGTTCTTATTACAGGCTCATGGACAGCGTCGTTGGCGCATCGGTGCCCAACAAGACTTGACCCTGAAAGCAGGCTTACCCTTGAAAGTGCTGGAGAACTTCCATCCTGATCAGGAATTTGTTCTCGATCCAGGTGATATGCTTTACCTGCCACCACATTACGCTCATGAAGGCGTAGCGATCGGTGAATGCATGACGTATTCGATAGGCTTTCGTGCACCGTCCTGGCAAGAACTCGGACTAGCGCTGCTGCAATACAAAGAAGACACGCTGGAATTAGCTGGTCGCTATACCGATCGCGGACTCAAACCCACCCACAAACCCGCGCATATTAATGACGATCTGTTTGAAAAAATCAGCACACAGCTAAAGAAGATTAGTTTTACCAACGACGATCTGCATATTTTTCTCGGTGAGTACCTGTCATCGCCGAAGTCCTCCGTCATTTTCGACGCTCCTGCGCGTAAGGTGCCGAGTAAAAAATTCGTAGGAATGCTGCAAAAAACTGGCATCAAGTTGCAGCGCAAAACCCGCATGCTTTATCGTGGAAAGTACTTATTTGTTAATGGCGAATCCTTTTTGGTTCATGGCAAAGACCTTGTTTATATGAAATCACTCGCCGATCAGAGATTTCTCAACCCTGAATCAACAGTAAACGCCTCCCAAGACCTGATCGACAGCCTAAATCACTGGTACAACATAGGTTGGCTAACTGCCCTCGATAATTAATTACCAGAACGATAAAACAATCTTTCTGTCAACACGGCTCACGCAATGCACTTTTTCATGCGTGAAAATAACGAACTTTCGAGCTTACAATCGTAAATATGCTTGTTAAAGCACTTGCCAGCTTTTCAAGAAAGCCAGTATAATTTCTGGTTAGGAAGTTTTGAAGTTGCGGCGGTGCGTCAAAACCAAACTGCTCATACTCGAAAGCGTCCTGAACGTGCGATAACTACCGGTAGTTATTAAACATACTTCAAGCATTATTCTTATTATTTAACTGAAGGAAAATCATGAAAAAATCGTTGCTGATCGCTTCCCTGCTCGCTCTGGCTCTGGCTGCTTGCGGTAAGAAAGAAGAAGCTGCAGCGCCTGCTCCTGCTGAGGCGCCTGCTGCTGCTGCTCCTGCTGCTGAGGCACCAGCTGCTGCTCCTGCAGAAGCTCCAAAAGCTGACGCTGCTGCTCCTGCAGAAGCTCCAAAAGCTGAAGAGAAGAAGTAATCTTCGACCGTATTACGAAAAAGCCGTCCTAGTGACGGCTTTTTTGCCTTTAGCAGTCCAACCAATCAAAGCCTTGATCCTGACCTGCGATCACCACCTCGACTTCCCTGTCGACGATCTTATCAATCTCTTGCCGCACCAATTCTGGCGAGTTATTTTTCTTCGATAAATGCGCTGCCACCAAACGTTTTAATTTGCTGCGATCTAACGACGATAGCAGCTGCGCCGAGTGCTCATTTGATAGATGGCCCAGAGGCCCTGCAATACGAGATTTAAGAAATGGCGGATAGGCTGAATTAGCTAGCATCGCGCTATCGTGATTGAATTCAAGAAGCAGCGCATCACATCCCGACAACGCAGACCTGACATGCGGCGTGGTCTGGCCTATGTCAGTCAATACACCTAGCTTGCGGATTCCATCAGATGCGACGAACTGCAAAGGCTCACGTGAGTCATGCGGCACAGTAAAGGGGCGTACTTCTAATTCGCCGATCGCCAACGCCTCACCATCACGACAAATGCGCACATCAACACCGTCTGACTCCTTGCGCGTGGCCTCCCAAGTCCCGTGACTCAACCATACCGGCAACTGATAGCGCCGAGCTAGCTTGAACACGCCACCGACGTGATCTGAGTGCTCATGCGTGACTAAGATGCCAGCCAACTCCGATGGATTCAATTGCAAACGCGCCATGCGCTTCTCAACCTCACGCATGACGAAACCGCAGTCGAGCATCAGATGCGTTGACGAATTTCCGGCGCCTGCAGAAATAAGAAGGGCATTGCCCTCGCTACCGCTGCCAAGACTAGCAAATCTCATCAGCGGCTCTCGAGCAAAGAAAGGTGGTGAACGGCGTAATGTTCAGCTTATGAGAGCTTAAGCGTATTTACTTAAGCTGATCATTTAACAAGGTGATTATGCGATCAGCATTCGAGCCCTTAGCAACCTCACCCTGTTCATCCAGTACGCT
>JBIIQR010000003.1:0-18291 GCA_044341985.1 Burkholderiaceae bacterium | reverse complement strand
GCGCGTGGTTTCTTTGGGCGGAGGAAAACTATCTTTGATCGCCTTAAACACATACGGAAATGATGGCAATGAAAACACCACCATCACCAAGCCACGTATGCCCGGCGCAACCTCGAAGTGATCGGACGAGTGCTCAAGGTGATGTAAAAAATCACGATAAAACGCTGCCTTACCTTGCTTTTGCAAACCAAGAATGGTGTAAATTTCACTACGCGGCTTATTAGGCAACATGCTGCGTACAAATTTCACATACGCTGACGGCACTTCCATATCCACCATGAAGTAAGCGCGCGTAAATGAAAACAAGGTGGTAATCAAACTCACATCGGCTAATACAGCATCGAGCAGCAATGCCCCTTTGCGCTTATGAAGAATCGGTATCACAAAGGGATAATCTCGGCTGCCGTTAATCATCTTTCCGACGATATACGCGCCTTTGTTACGATAAAAAAGACTCGATAGCACTTGAATTTGATAATTCGGCTCCAGTGGCATGCCTGCCAGCACGCCAGTCAGACGCTCTTCTACTTGCCCAATATCACGCTCGAGATCGGCAAACTCACCTGCCAACTGAAAATTGGTGACCATACGACGCAAAGCGTGGCGCATACCATCCGTCTGCGGGTAATACACGCGATAGGTGGGCGTACCCTGCGCAGGCTCTATGTATTCGGTTGACACCGCAGGACGCACGAAGATGAAATCATTATTGAAGTACGTGCGATGCAAAATCTTGCAACATACCGAATTAAAAAATGTCTCTGCTAATTCTGGCTGCCTATGATCCATCAGCAATCCGATATAGTGCAGCTTCACTTCACGCCACACAGAATCAGTGAGCTCGGCCTCGTCGTATTCATCTTCGAGTAGCTGCACACATTCATCGACACGACTATCGTAAAACGCAATCCGCTCACGCGCCTGAGCTTGCGCTTCTTTCCATGTCATACGCTCAAAATGGTCACGTGCGGCTTGGCTCGCCTGACGAAACAAACTGTAATGTTTATCAAAGCCATCCAAAATCACGCGCGCAATATCAAACGCGATTTGAGATGATAAAAGTTTAGGAAAATGCTGCATGAATAAAAGTGAGTCTAACTATTTTAAAGTTTGCGTCGTTGGAATAAGCGTTGTTTGGATTACATAGTCTCTGCAAATAATTCGCGGCCTATCAACATGCGTCGAATTTCACTGGTACCTGCGCCGATTTCATACAACTTAGCGTCGCGCCATAAACGACCCACGGGATAGTCATTGATATACCCATTACCGCCCAATGTTTGTATCGCTTCGCCTGCCATCCACGTCGCTTTCTCAGCGGAGTACAAAATCGCACCCGCTGCATCTTTGCGCAAGGCTCTGACTTCATCAGGATTTTTAGCACGATCACACGCTTGACCCACAGCATACACATAGGCTTTGCACGCCATCATGGTGGAATACATATCGGCTAGTTTGCCTTGCATAAGCTGAAATTCACCGATCGGCTGACCAAATTGTTTGCGCTCGTGCACATAAGGGATGACCGCATCCATGCACGCTTGCATAATACCCAAAGGTCCACCAGACAAAACTGCGCGTTCGTAATCGAGACCCGACATCAACACATTCACACCACGACCTAAACCGCCAAGCACATTTTCTGCAGGCACTTCACAATTTTGAAAAACCAACTCGCCAGTGTGCGAGCCGCGCATGCCTAGCTTGTCGAGTTTTTGCGCGACGGAAAAACCAGGGAAATGTTTTTCGATTAAAAATGCAGTAATGCCACGTGGACCAGCTTCGATATCATTTTTTGCGTAGACCACCAATACATCGGCATCGGGGCCATTCGTAATCCACATCTTGCTGCCATTCAAAATCCAGCGATCGCCTTTAAAATCGGCGCGCAACTTCATACTTACCACATCCGATCCGGCGTTTGGCTCTGACATCGCGAGCGCTCCCACATGCTCACCTGAAATCAGTTTAGGTAAATAGTGTTTTTTCTGTTCTTCTGTACCGTTGCGACGAATCTGATTCACACACAAATTTGAATGCGCGCCATACGACAATCCCACTGATGCTGAAGCACGCGAAATTTCTTCCATCGCGACGATATGCGCCAAATAACCCAGCCCACTGCCCCCAAGTGCTTCATCCACCGTGATGCCAAGCAAACCGAGTTCGCCCATCTTGCGCCACAAATCCATAGGGAACTGATCAGTACGATCAATCTCTGCAGCGCGCGGTGCGATTTCAGCGGCTGCAAAATCACGAACTGCATCGCGCAGAGCAGCGATGTCATCGCCGTGATCAAAACGCAGGCCGGGCAAATCCATCATGACGTTCTCCATTACTTTCGGTGGTGATCAGGCAGCGCGCCGTGCGCGCGGTGCAGGAGCGGCGGGCTTGCGATCGGTAGACGGTTCGGCTAGCATGCGCCGGCATTTTTCTTCATGGGCGGCGATTTCAGCCAGCGTTACTTCTATATCTTCGCGCTGCTGTTCGAGCGATTCACGATGCTGAGCCAAAATCGCGAGAAAGCGCGTGAGTTGAGCTGCCGAATCTTGCGGCGACTCATACATATCCACTAAATCTTTAATCTCTGAAAGCGTCAGCCCGAGACGCTTGCCACGCAGCGTGAGCTTTAAGCGAGTGCGATCACGCGGGCCATAAATTCGGACACGCCCGCCGGTACCCTCACGACTGGGACTAATTAAGCCCTGATCTTCATAAAAGCGGATAGCCCGCGGCGTAATGTCGAATTCGCGTGCCAGCTCGGTAATGGTGTAAGTGGCCATAGGGAATGAGGATAGAATGCCGTTTACGTAAACGTCAATTAAACCCCTATTGTAAGGGCGACGCCAAGCAATTGGAAAGCCGCCCAGCGCAATCGCTTGCAAACTTACTCATACATGAATCCCCAGGAATCCGAGCTTCACTATCCCTTTGCCGATACCCTGCCTGACACCGGTACCAGCATGCAAGTCGCCCCTGGTGTGCGCTGGCTGCGCATGCCGCTTCCCTTTGCCCTGAATCACATCAATCTGTGGTTACTAGAAGATCAACGTTTAAACGCCGATGGCTCCACTGAACAGGGGTGGACGATTATTGACTGCGGCATAGCCACCGACGTTACCCGCGCGGCCTGGGAGCAAATTTTTGCAAATGAACTGAAAGGCATGCCGGTTTTTCGAGTCATCGTGACGCATTGCCATCCTGACCATGTAGGTTTATCTGCCTGGCTCTGTCAGCGTTGGCAAGCACCGCTGATGATGACGGTGGGTGAGTACGCCTTTGCTCGCATGATGTCCGCTGGATTGCCAGGCGCAGACGGCCCAGCGATGGTGCCGCATTTTAAGCAGCATGGCCTGACCGATAGCGACATGTTGTCGCAACTCGAAGCTCGCACAAACTATTACCCAACGCTGGTGCCAGACGTGCCCCACGAATTTTTGCGCCTCGAAGAAAATCATCCGGTTAGGATTGGTGGGCATGAATGGCGCATCATTATCGGCACCGGACATTCGCCCGAGCATGCGGCGCTGTATTGCGAGTCACTGAATGTCTTGATCTCAGGTGACATGGTGTTGCCCCGCATTTCGACTAATACATCGGTGTTTGCGATTGAACCCGAATCCGATGCCGTTGGAAATTTTTTGGAGTCACTGCAGAAATTTGTCTCGCTACCCAGCGATACCTTAGTCTTGCCATCGCACGGCAAACCCTTCACAGGTTTGCACAAACGTATACAACAGTTAAACAATCACCACGCGGAGCGCCTTGAAGAAGTGCGCCAGGCATGCGTCAGGCCACAATCTGCGGCCGATATCGTACCGATTATGTTTACACGCACTCTCGATGCGCACCAACTCAGTTTTGCCATGGGTGAAGCGCTGGCGCATTTGCACCGTCTTTGGTACGCCGGTGAATTGCAGCGCATTCAGAGTGCGGATAATGTTTTGCGCTTTGTCAGGAAATGAGTTGTCTCGGACGTAAACTCAACCTTTACAAATAGTCGATAAGTCACAAAAATAATTACAGCGTTATTCATCTTTCATCTTTTTTTAAAATTTAAGAGGAACTTTGCGAACATAAAAACATCAACATTCTACGAAAAGTAGTGCGCTAACCAACTGACTGTTACCTGGCTACATGCAATAGTTTCATACATGAACGCCCAAATAGAACGCTTGGAATTCAGCAAACGGCTGCAACAAGCGCTTCATAACGCCGAGCAATCCCCTAACAGCCCGACTCAACTAGCGCGCGAATTCAATGTGCGCTTCTCTGGTCAAGCGGTCACAGTTCATGCTGCACGCAAGTGGTTGCAGGGCGAATCCATTCCCACCCAAGAAAAATTACGCGCTTTAGCCGAGTGGCTGGATGTGCCCAGCGACTGGCTGCGTTTTGGCAGCATCGACGCCAATCTCAGCAAAGCACAATCAAGTACGCTCTCATCGCTCGATACCAAAGCCATCGCCACCATGCAGCAACTTGATGAACATCACAAGATGTTGGCGCATGAATTCATCCGCATGCTGAGTAGAATCTCAAAAAAGAAATAAGCCCTAACAGAGGGATTAGTGTATTGCACCCGGCTTCCCATAGAGGTATGGGCTGACTGCAAATTGGTCATTGATCTACCTTTGGCTATTCACCGAACACACCAACCTTGCGCTCCTACACATAAACATGCACTTTTTTGAAGCAAAATCACTTTAGCTTCACTAAAAATCGTTAGTCACTCGTTTTTAAAAATTGAACTTACCCTTTTAAAAAACACTAAACACTAAATACTAAACAATAACTAATGAGTTTAGCAACTGACTCTTTGCTTAAGCAATTCTAAAATGGAAGTATGACTTCGCAAACAGAAAGAATAGAATTTAGCAAGCGCCTTCAAAAAGCTTTGAGCGATGCTAAGTTTTCTCCAACCAGTCCTACTCTTTTAGCGCGAGAATTCAATCTCCATTTCAACGGCCCACCCGTAACAGTGCAAGCAGCTCGCAGATGGTTACTGGGCGAATCAATTCCTACACAAGAAAAATTGCGAGCATTAGCCGAATGGCTTTACGTACCTACTGACTGGTTGCGCTTTGGTGTTCTCGATGAAAAAGCTACTACCGCTGAGGGCGGCTTAGGAAGTGTCTTTGAGCCTAAAGCTATCGCCATTTTGAAGCGGCTCGATGACTATAATAAAAGTCTAGCGGAAGCATTCATTTTTATGCTCGATGAACAGCAAAGGAAGATTTGAATTCATGCTGATTTATTGTGAATGGTATGACGAGCTAGCGCAGCTATGCGACACGGGATCAAATAACGCCAAGTATTAGCTTCCGCCTGAAACTCGAAAAAATCTCGGCTTTATTTAACCAATACGTCCTTAATTCTGGCCACAAAGCGTTTTAAGGGAATCACAAAGTCAACGACTACTCCGACTACTCCGCCAACTCACGCAAGTAACGTAATCCCTGTATCGCTCGACTGCCATACCAGGACAGCATCTCGCCATTCACTAAACGTACAGGCTTACCAGTCTGACGCTCTAATGCATCGACATGCTTTTGCGTGAACGTGTAGGGCTCGGATGAAAGCAAAATCTCGTCGATCACCGACAACATCTTTGCATCCCACGTAAATTCCGGATAGCGCACTCCTGTATCCGCTAACCACTGCTGCCAACCAATCAGCTCGAGCATGCGCGCGATGTAGGTATCGCGTGAGACAGTCATCCACGGATCCTGCCAGATGCAATACAACACGCGATGGGTAGAAAATGAGAGCCTAGAATTAGACGACATAGCCGCAGCCAGGGAATCGTACTCACGCTCAAAACGCTCACACAACACATTTGCTTCGCGTTCTTTACGAAAAATTCCACCCAGCAGACGATACAGCTCGAGGTTATCGCGTGGCGCCATCGGGTGCGTAACGATCACGTTAGGTACCACATCGGCCAATGCCTCTACGGTAGGCTTTTCATTTTCATCGATGTTTACAATCAAATGCGTGGGAGCTAGTCGGCGAATTTTTTCAAAATTCACATCCTTGGTGCCACCCACTTTAGGAATTGCCGACACCGCTGACTGTGGATGAATGCAAAATCCGGTGCGCCCCACCACGCGACTTGCCAAACCTAAATCACATAACAACTCTGTAATCGAAGGTACCAGCGACACGATACGCACAGCCTTACCCGGATCAACCGGTGCGTGCTTCTTACCAATGGCATCAACCAGCAGTGTCATCAGAATGGGGGTGATCTTTGAGAGATGTTTTATGCGGGGCCTTAGCCATCACGCGGTCATACAACCAATTCGGCAGTAAACGCAGCAACCACGACACGCCACGCATTTGCCAGGGAATAACGGCATAGCTACGCCCGCTACGAATGACGTCAGCAGCCAATCGCGCAAAACGTGGCGCCGGCATCAGAAACGGCATGGGATAACGATTGACCTTAGTCATCGGTGTATCAATATAACCCGGTGCAATCGTGACTACGCGAATACGATGCGGGTTCAATTCAACTCGCAACGATTCGCAATAGCTCATTACGGCCGCCTTCGATGCACTGTAGGCTTCGGCGCCTGGCAAGCCGCGTATGCCAGCCACACTGCCTATCCCCACCAGACGCATACCTCGGTCGCCTGAAGCCGCTTGAATTTTCATCGCATCGATAAATGGCGCAAAGGTTGCAACGGTGGCCATCAAATTAGTTTGCAGTATGGTTTCAAAAACAGCGAGGTCTTCTGGACGCTCAGTCAGCGTGCCATATGAAATGCCGGCATTAGCAATCACGATATCAATGCCATCAGCACGCCGCAAAAAATTTTGTGCCGCTCCCCGTAAGGCGACATGATCATTCACATCGACCGGATAAACCAGATGACGCGAAGCATTCGGCAGCGAAGCTACCAAGGCATGCAAAGCGGACTCGCGGCGCGCCAGCAAACCGAGTTGCGCACCGCGCACGGCAAACTCACGCGCCAGGGCAGCGCCGATACCACTCGAGGCACCCGTAATAAAAACGCGCAGCATTTAGCGATGCACCATTATTTTTTTTTCGCCAGCAGCGCGTCCATCACTTGCAACGTGGCTGCATTTAATGCCTGCTCTGACTGACCTCGTGCGGTCGAGCCAACGATAGAAGGCGACGTAATGTACTGACCATCAATCACCACGGTCGGCACACCATCGATGCGATAGATTTCCATTAATTGACGAACACGATTCACTTTCGATTGAACGCTAAACGAATTAAATGTATCGAAAAATTTCTTTTTATCGACACCTTGCTTCTCAATGAACTCGATAATCTGCTCTTCTTTATCGAGTTTTTGGCGGCCCACATGTACCGCATCAAACACCGCGCGATGCACATCGAAACGATTTAAAGCCTCCAGTGTGTAATACAACTTTTGCTGCGGAATAAAGGATTCACGAAAACCAACAGGAACCCGACGAAAAACTATCGTGTCACCGCGTTTTTTTACCCACTCCGCTAGCGCAGGCTCAAACACAAAACAGTGCGGGCAGTTGTACCAAAAAAATTCCAGCACTTCGGTTTTTTTACCCGTATCGGTAGGCTGCGGTGTTTGCAAGCGTTGGTATTCCACACCCTCTACCGGTTCTGTCGGCGAAGCTGCCACCGAAAACGCCATTAATCCGATACTTGCTGCTGCCAGCCAGTGTGTTAATTGTTTTGTCAGACGCATGATTTCCTCTGGGTTGAATGACATACTCGTGCCAGCAAATGACTGGGCATGTCTGATTTCATGAATAGATTATTTCGGAACTTTTACGACAGCGGCATCCACGCCATTGTCGGACAAGCGTAAACGAGCGCGATTCATCGCTTCGATTTCTGAAAAAGGGCCAACGCGCACGCGATATAAGGTACCTAACTCAGATTTGCGCTCAGCAATCGTGGCAGCCACACCCATCAAAGCGAGTTTTGCTTTGGTTGCTTCGGCATCATTGATTTCTCTAAACGCGCCGGCCTGCAAGTAATACGTAAACCCTTCTGGCTGCGCTGCGGCCGATGTTGATGCCGCAGTGGCTGGCGTTGATGCGGCAGTCGACGAAGCGGTTGAAGCAGGTGTCGAGCTTGTGCCTGCATTCGTTGCGGTTGCCGAGTTACTCGCTTGAGATGACGAACTTGAAGAGGCGGGTGATTTTTCCAGGCGTGATTTTTCAGTCGCGGAGGTCGTCGCCGGGACAGCTACTACCGGAGCTGTTTCAGCTTTCGCTGATTTTGCAGAGGCCGGGGATGGTGGTGGAATCACAGGAACTGCACCCGCTGCAGTGGGCTCATCGTCGCTGATGCGTTCACGCCTTTCGCGGGCACCGCCCGGCATAGTCTTGTTCGGATCGCCTAACTCACCGGCCGGCTGCGACTGTTTGCTGATCTTATCGACAAAGGGCAACGGCGTTTTCAAAATCGTCATCGCCACCCACACCGCGACCGTCAAACCAACAATCAATCCGACGATCACGCCCGTCACCGTGCCACCGCGTTGCCAGCGGCGCACTCTAGCGCTTGCATCTTTTGAGGTGATCATCACATTCATGGGTTACATCCGTGCTGGCGCAGACACGCCAATTAATTCCAAGCCATTCTTTATGACCTGCCGAGTAGCGAGCAATAACGATAACCGTGCCAGCTTCAAAGATTCATCATCCACCAACACGCGTTCGGCATTGTAGTAGCTATGCAGCTCGCCTGCGAGATCACGTAAATAAAACGCCACTTGATGCGGGCCGAGTTCATCAGCCGCTTTTTTTAGCATCTCAGGATATTCAGATAATTTCGCCATCAAGCTTGCTTCACGCGGCGCTATCAAAGGTGCGCGATCGACTTTTTTCAAACTATTTTCATCGCCACCCCATTGCGCTAATACAGAACAAATACGCGCGTGAGCATATTGAACGTAATACACCGGATTTTCATCCGACTGCGCCAAGGCCAGATCGACATCAAACACAAATTCAGTATCCGCTTTGCGCGAGATGAGAAAAAATCGCACCGCATCACGACCACGCGTTAAATCACGCTGACCCTGAGCATCGACAGGCGCATCACCGGTCGACCATTCAATCAAATCACGCAAGGTCACATAAGATCCAGCGCGCTTAGAAATTTTTACTTCTTCGCCATTCTTCATGACGGTCACCATCTTGTGCAGCACATACGACGGAAAGCCTGCGGCAATACCGACACCCGCTGCCTGCAATCCCGCTCGTACACGCGCAATTGTTCCGTGATGATCACTGCCTTGCACATTAATGACTTGATGATAGCCACGCTGCCATTTAGTGATGTGATAGGCGACATCGGGTACAAAGTAAGTATAGGTGCCATCGGATTTTTTCATCACGCGATCTTTGTCATCGCCATATTCCGTGCTACGTAACCAGAGCGCACCCTCCTGCTCATAGGTTTTATTCGCTGCTATCAACGCAGCAACGGCAGCATCAACTTTGCCATCACTGTAGAGCGATGATTCGAGATAATAATTATCAAAGCGCACGCCAAACGCTTGTAAATCCAAATCTTGTTCGCGGCGTAGATACGTCACTGCAAAGCGACGTATCGATTCGATGTCATGCACATCGCCCGACGCAGTAACCGGCTCACCATTGGCGGCCGATACTGTTTTCTTGGCTAAAAAATCCGTCGCGATATCGGCGATGTAATCGCCGTTGTAAGCCGACTCTGGCCAAGCAGTATCGCCCGGCTTATGTCCCCATGCGCGTGCTTGAACCGAGCTAGCTAACGTGGCGATCTGAACACCCGCATCGTTGTAATAAAACTCGCGCAATACGTCATGTCCCTGCGCTTCAAGCAATGCGCATATCGCATCACCTAACGCACCCTGACGGCCATGACCTACATGCAGTGGGCCCGTCGGATTCGCTGACACAAATTCCACCAACACCTTACTTCGATTTGCATCATTACTAAAGCCATAGCACTGTGCGTCATTGAATATTTGCGTAACGATTTCCTGCTTCGCTGCTAACGCAACACGCACATTAATAAAACCGGGTCCGGCAATCTCAAGTGCGTCGATTAAACCCGTGCGCGATGGATTGCTCATGACGGCATCAGTGACGGCCTGTGCAATTTCACGCGGATTTTTTTTCAGCGGCTTAGCGATCTGCATAGCGACCGTGCAAGCCAAGTCACCATGTGTGGGGTCGCGTGGGCGCTCAAGCGTAATTTCTGGGGTAGGCAGATCGCTGCCTGCGAGTAGCGAAGACACCGCCTGGTCGAAAATTGTCGCGATCTGCGCTTTGTGTCGGGATTGCATTGATGGGGATCCGGTTCGCGGCCAGGGGTTGGCACACGCAAAAGCGCGATTATACCGGTAGGGCTACGGTCAGATTCGACCATGAAGCAGGCAATGCTAAGGATTGGCGAGGGTTTTGGCCCAGTTAAGCCCAGCTAACCTCAGCTGACTGGGCTAATGCCACCCTCAAAAAAAAAGGACGCCCGCCAGGCGAGCGTCCAAGAGAGGAGATATTGCTATTACTACTTTGTTTCGTGCCGCAGTGCGGCACAACTAAAGAATTACGCATCCACAAGGCTATGTCAAATATAAATTACACCTTAATAGTAAACATTAGTTGACATAGTCGGCACCCGCCTCTAGAGTACCTTGGTAAATGATGCGGGAAATCTACCCCGACCTCTGGACTGCTATGGAACTGCTGACTCAATACACCCGAAAACTGACATCCAGGATGACCACGGAATGGATGCCTTTTGCCGATGTGGCAACGGCCGAGTTGCCGCTTCCTCGGTTGTTGCGCCTGTCGATGTTCCAGCTTTCTATTGGCTTAGCGACTGCTTTGCTGGTCGGCACCCTAAACCGAGTGATGATTGTTGAGCTGGGTGTACCCGCTTGGTGGGTGGCGCTATCGGTGGCTTTGCCACTTGTCTTTGCCCCGCTTAGAGCATTGATAGGTTTTAAATCTGACAAACACCGCTCGGCGCTCGGGTTGCGTCGCCTGCCTTATCTGTGGATAGGTACTCTGCTGCTATTTGGCGGTCTGGCCATTATGCCGTTCGCTTTGTTAGCACTTACTACCGAGCAACCCGGCATGGTATGGGTCAGCCGTATCGGCGCGGCTTTGGCCTTCTTACTCGTTGGCGCCGGCATGCAAGTGACCCAAACCGCCGGACTAGCGCTCGCCACCGATCTCGCCACACCTGAGACTCGCCCGCGCGTGGTGGCACTGATGTACACGATGCTGTTATTAGGATTAGTGGGCAGCGGCGCACTGTTTGGCTGGTTACTGGCCGATTTCTCTCCATTGCGCCTAATCCAAGTGGTGCAAGGCTCAGCGGTCGCCGTGATTTGGCTGAATCTCAACGCGCTATGGAAACAAGAAGCCTTAAATCGCCAACGCGCCAAAGAAGCGGATGACGAAGCCGACTTTTCCTCCCACTGGCGCGAATATGTCAGCCGCCCGGGCGTGAAACGCTTTTTGTGGACCGTGGGCCTGGGTACCTGCGCGTTCAACATGCAAGACATCATCCTCGAGCCATATGGCGCGGAAGTGTTGCATCTAGGCGTGGGCGCAACCAGCCTGCTAACCGCACTGACTGCCTGCGGATCGCTGTTGGCCTTTGCGATCGCCGCCAAACTCCTCACGCGCGGCGTCGACGCGGTTCGACTTGCTGCGATGGGTGCCGTGGCGGGATTGCCTGCTTTTGCCTTGGTCATTTTTTCCGGAGCGCTGGATGCGCCGAATATGTTTCGCACGGGTGCTTTTTTGATTGGGGTTGGCGGCGGTCTTTTTTCAGTTGGCACACTCAGCATGGCCATGAGCTTGCAGCGCGGCGAAGACGCTGGCTTGGCACTCGGCGCTTGGGGCGCAGTGCAAGCGACTGCAGGCGGCGCTTCAGTCGCACTGGGTGGTGTCATCAAAGATGTGATGGGCGCACTCGCCACGACTGGCTGGATGGGTGAAAGCTTGATGTCGCCCGTCACCGGTTACAGCTTTGTTTATCACATCGAGATGTATTTGTTGTTTGGCGTATTGGTCGCTATCGGTCCGTTAGTGCGGAACGATTCATCACCGGCACGCTCGCAGGGCCAGAAGTTCGGCTTGGCCGATCTACCTGGATAAACGGAATTCATCTGTACGTTACTTCGATCGCTACGCAGGCTTAGTTTTTGTAGCGACTGAAGCATCGAGCATTTCTTGCAGCATGAATCACAAAAGACGTTTGCGGATTGGCTGCGTTCAAGCTATCCCCTAACAAAAAGTACTAAGGAGACTCTTCATGCAAACAGGCGCTATTACGCAATACGTGGACGTAGCTCAGCTCGTTCTCTACATGTTCTGGATTTTCTTTTTTGGTCTGATCTATTACCTGCTGCAGGAAAACCATCGCGATGGTTATCCACTTGATCCAGGTACAGGTCGAGATACCAAGATGGACGGCTGGCCGCCCATCCCATCACCCAAAACCTACAAACTCGCTAATGGCGACGAAGTCGTCATGCCTTATCCGCTGAAAGGACCGGAGTTCTTGCAAGCAGAACCGCGCCATCGCTGGATAGGTTCGCCGATCGAGCCAACCGGTAATCCGTTATTAGCTGGCGTAGGTCCTGGCGCTTGGGCCAATCGTGCGGATGTACCGGATCACACACCTGAAGGCGAAGCCAAAATCGTTCCTTTGCGCGTCAATCCCGACTACCACGTCGCCGAGCAAGATCACGATCCACGCGGTCTGCCAGTCGTCGGCGCGGATGATGAAATTGCCGGCACAGTAGAAGAATTGTGGATGGATAAATCAGAAATGCTATTCCGTTACATAGAAGTCAAACTGAACGATTCGGATAAAACTGTTTTGTTACCCGTGCCGTTTGCTCGCATCACCGAACATGAAGTGAAAGTGCACGCGATTTTGGCGCATCAATTCGCTGATGTCCCCGGTCACCGCGAAGCGAATCAAGTGACTATGCTGGAAGAAGAAAAAATCGCGGCCTACTACGGTGCCGGCACTCTGTATGCCACACCAGAACGTCAGGAACCACTCGTATGAAGCCGCATCATGAGCATGAGTTTGAAGCGGCGCCGGGCCTACCTGAGGCTCTGCCCGCCGGTGAACGCATACTCTGGCAAGGCAGTCCCGATTGGAAGCGATTGGCCGTTGATGCGTTTCATGTCAAACGCCTGACGATTTATTTTGCTTCCATGCTGTTACTGCAGGTCGTACTGTCATGGGATGCGACGGCATCGCTACGTATGAATTTAGGCGCACTCAGCATTAGTGGCTCCTTAGCGATTATCGCGCTTGGTTTGCTGGCACTCACCGCAAAACTGTCTGCCAGTACTACCATGTACACCATAACGAATAAACGTATCGTGATGCGCATAGGTATCGTGCTGACCTTGTCATTCAACTTGCCTTTGCGTTGGATACAGTCCGCACAAATCAAACCGCAAACGGATGGCTTTGGTGATATCGCGCTTGAATTAAAAGGCGAAGATCGCATTGCGTATCTGCATCTGTGGCCGCATGCACGTCCTTGGTATATCAATCAACCCCAACCGCTGTTGCGTAACATCGCTGACATTGAAAACGTGAGCCAACTGTTGCACAAAGCCTGGCTCGAGCGTCAACACGACATCGAAAATTCGCCTGTGGCACGCGAAACACGCATCCCCGTTCGTATGCCTGCAACGGCCTTTGCTCAATGAAAAATAATCCCTCCCTAAATTGGACGTACACCATGCGCCGCGACTTAAATCCGGCCATCGTCATTGGTCTATTCGCCTTGATGTGTCTCACGTTAGTTGTATGGATGCGCAACTCAACTCTGAGTACGCATGAAGAACCTATCGTTGCAACTCACGTGCGTGTCTTGCGCTTTATCGATCAGCCCGATGGCTCGATTAATGTGATCGACACATCGAATGAGCAATTCGTACAAAATTTTCAGGGCGAACAAGGTTTCCTGCGCGGCACACTGCGCGCGCTGGTGCGCGAACGAAAACTACGCGGAGTTAATCCATACACTGAACGCGCTTTCGAACTCATCGCTCATAACGGCGGACGGCTCACGCTGCGTGACCCGGCGACCGGTTCTACTATCGCGCTAGAATCCTTTGGCCCCACTAACACGGCCGTGTTTGCTGGCCTAATGAACTAGAAAGCTTCTGTGAAAAAACCGAAAGCCATTGTGATTGGCAGCGGCTTCGGCGGCTTGGCGGCGGCGATACGACTCTCGTGCAAAGGATATGACGTCGAGGTATTTGAAAAACTCGACATGCCCGGCGGTCGCGCCTTTGTGCACAAACAAGATGGCTTCACCTTTGATGCTGGCCCCACCATCATCACCGCACCACAATTATTAGAAGAGTTGTGGACCTTGTGCGGCAAACGCATGTCCGACGACATCACACTTAAAGCGATGGAGCCTTTTTATCGCTTGCGCTTTGATGATGGCAGCTGGTTTGATTACAGCGGCGACGAAGAAACCATGCGGCGCGAGATTGCGCGCTTTAATCCCGCCGACTTAGCGGGTTACGATCGTTTTGTAAAAGCAGCTGATCAAGCCTGTCAATTAGGATTTGAAGAATTAGGTGGAGTCGCTTTTAATAGCTTGAGCGATTTGCTCGCTGCTATTCCCAGCATGATACGTATGAAAGCCTGGGAAAGTTTATATACCTTAGTGGCGCGCCACATCAGCGATCCTAAGCTGCGCATCGTGTTTAGCTTTCATCCATTACTGATTGGTGGCAATCCATTTTCTGTGACTCGCGTGTACAGCTTGATCAACACGCTCGAGCGGCGCTGGGGCGTGCACTGGTCTATGGGTGGCACCGGTCAATTAATTAAAGGTCTGGTGGGCTTGTTACAAGGACGCGGCGTTAGCGTGCGCTGCAATGCGTCAGTCACGCGTATTAATGTTGAAAACGGTCGTGCCTGCGGCGTTACATTAGAAAACGGCGAACGACATGATGCTGACATCGTAATCTCCAACGGTGATCCTGCTTGGACGTATAAAAATTTAGTCGGTCGCGAGCATCGCACGCATTGGAGTGATCGCAAAATTGAAAAAAGTAAGTACTCGATGAGTTTATTTGTCTGGTACTTCGGCACCCGTAAACGCTACGAGGACGTACCGCACCATATGATCATGCTGGGTCCGCGCTATCGCGAACTGCTCGATGATATTTTCAAAAAACACCATCTAGCCGACGATTTCAGCTTGTATCTACATCGCCCCAGTGCGAGTGATCCTTCGGTGGCTCCTGAAGGTCATGATGCGTTTTACGTACTGGCGCCGGTACCCCATTTGGGTAGCAACACCGACTGGAAAAGTCGGGCAGAGCCGTTTCGACAGTTAGTACAGTCCTATTTAGAAAAAACCGTATTACCTAACTTGGGTCAAGAAATTGTCACCAGTAAGTTAATGACGCCGCAAGATTTTCATGATCGCCTTTGGTCCTACAAAGGCGCCGCATTCGGCCTCGAACCCGTGCTATTACAAAGTGCGTCGTTTCGATTTCACAACCGCAGCGAAGATGTCGACGGCTTGTACATGGTCGGTGCCGGCACACACCCGGGTGCAGGTGTACCCGGCGTGTTGATGTCTGCCAAAGCTATGTCAACGGTGGTGCCCAATGCCTGATCATCAAAACACCCCGGCGATTGACCTTGCTCTGTGCGAAGAGTTGATGCGCGGTGGCTCAAAATCCTTTTTTGCTGCGAGCAGCTTGCTACCGCAACGCATACGTATCCCTGCAATTGCGCTGTATGCCTTTTGCCGCGTCGCCGATGACGCGATTGATGAGCACACGGATGATCCGCACGCCATGCAAAAACTACGTGCTCGTCTGGAAAATATTTATCGTGGCGAGCCAGGCACTATTGTTGAAGATCGCGCTATGGCTATGGTGGTGCATCGTTATGGATTACCGCGCGAATTACCAGACGCCTTACTCGAAGGCTTTGCGTGGGACGCCGACGGACGTGACTACGACACCATCGACGATCTGCATCACTACTGCGCACGCGTTGCTGGTAGCGTGGGTGCGATGATGGCGATGATCATGGGTGTGCGTGATGCTCATGCCTTAGCGCGCGCCTGTGAATTAGGCAATGCGATGCAGCTAACGAATATCGCGCGTGATGTCGGCGAAGATGCGCGGCGCGGTCGTTTGTATTTGCCACGTCAGTGGATGCACGAAGCCGGCTTGGATCCCGATGCATGGTTGAAGACACCCACATTTAACGATGCACTGGGCAATGTGATTGGACGCTTGCTGTTAGAAGCCGACCGTTTATATCAACTGGGCAGTACTGGAATTGCTAACTTGCCCCGCGATTGTCGTGGTGCGATTTTAGCGGCAGCGACTATTTATGGAGAGATCGGTCGCGTAATCTCTGATCGCAGCATGAACTCTGTGGATGAACGCGCTGTGGTGGGCAGCGCACGCAAACTCACCTTACTTTGCTTAGCTAAAGCACGCGCGCAATTCCCACATCGTTGCGACACACGCCAAGCTTTACCCTCGATTGAATTTCTCACTACAGCCTGTCGTATTGCGCCCGTTAGAACAGCAGGCTCTCTACCACAACGCAATTTTGATGAGCGTTGTGAATGGGTAATTGATTTATTTGAGCGACTGTCTACGCCGGGGCGGCAGGCGTAATCCGGCCAGCACGCTGTTGAGGTGCCCCCCACCTTTCCGTTACACCACGCACAAAAATTGCCTCAAAGGCAATTAAATAGCGCTTAAATATCCCCATATAACGTAAAAACGAACTAAATAATGTTTTTAGTTAAAGTATACTGGTACTAAAATACACTTTTAGTGCCAATGTCGCGTTATGAATGTCCCTAAAGAAGAAATCCTCAATGTGCTCGCGCAGTTCAACCCATGGTGGCGCGGGGAGCCCCTGACCGACCTACCCAGCTGGGAACGTGCAGCTTTTCATTTGTTCTATAGCTGGGTGCAACAGCCCCCTGCACCACGGGCAGTGCTGTTATCTGGTGCTCGCCAGGTCGGCAAGACCACACTCATGCTTCAGGCAATTAACAAATTACTGCAATCAGGCGTAGCACCCGCCAACTTGCTGTATGCGACGTTTGATCACCCCATCCTGAAACTAGCGGGTATGGATGCCGTGCTAAAAGCATGGCGAGAACGAGAACCTCGAGCGCCCGGACCAGAGTATCTCTTTTTAGACGAAGCACAATTCATTCGCGACTGGGGCACATGGGTAAAACATCAAGTAGATTTCGTCAAAGATAGACGAATAGCATTTACAGGCTCAGCGATGCCTTTGGTTGAAGCCGGACAAGAATCTGGAGTCGGCCGTTGGCACACGATCCGTCTTTCAACGCTCTCTTTTTACGAATACCTGCAAATAAAAAATCTACCTCTCAAACAGTTGCCACAGCTAGGCTCTTTACGAGAACTGTTTTCCTGGTCAAGCTCAGACTTTCTGAGGGCAGCTGAAATCGGCGCGCCCTACGTTGGCCATTTTCATGAATATTTGATGAGAGGCGGCTTTCCTCAAGGCGCACAAGTGGAAAGCATCACGCAGGCACAACGCCTTCTTCGCGAAGACATTATCGATAAAGTGTTAAAGCGCGATATGACGGCATTATTTGGCGTGCGCAGAGTACTCGAACTGGAACACACCTTTCTTTATTTATGCTTGCACGATGGTGGCATTCTCGACATGACCGCCTTGTGCGCCAGCCTTCAAGTCAAGCGACAAACGGCACAAAATTTTATCGAACTACTAGAGGCGACTCACCTGATTTATCGATTAGCTCCGTTTGGCTATGGCAAAGAAATATTACGCGGACGTTTCAAAATTTATCTTGCTGATCCCGCTATTGCACCGTCAGTCATGCTGAAGGGAAAAGCACTATTAGATGATCCAAGCGCATTGGGTGTCGCCACCGAAACAGCGGTGCTAAAGCACTTATCTGCTCGCTACTACGCGCAAAATATTCAGTTCAGCTATTGGCAAGGCAAGCGTCAACATGAAGTTGATCTGATAGCTCACATGGGCGATCAAATCATTCCCTTCGAAGTGAAATATCGCTCACAGCAAACCGGTCTCAGAGATTTAAAAGGATTGATTGAATTATGCCAACAGAAACGCATCGATCGTGGTTATGTCGTAACCAAATCACTCGATGATTTTGGGCCTTTACCTGCGTTACCGGATTCTGACAGTCAGATTATGCGCATCCCAGCACCACTGATCTGTTACTGGATGGGTGAAGCCGAACTAGGAATAGGTGCAAGCAATCAGCA
>JBIIQR010000113.1:0-5373 GCA_044341985.1 Burkholderiaceae bacterium | reverse complement strand
ATTTTGGGATGAGCGAGTTGTTCATCCAATAATTGATAACCCGCAGCTTGCACATAACCGGTAGCTCGCAAACCTTCATTTAGTAGCCACGCCTCTGCATCAAACACACCGGGATTGGATAAACCATGCGGACGCTTCAAGCGTACCGTGAGCTGCCAGCGTTGACCTGACTTCAACTCCGGCGGATCGCCCGAACGATCGCTATACCAACCCAAGGACACATGGCTTGGTACCGTAATTTTTTCATCCGTCATCAAGCTCGCTTGTTCAACGCGAAAACGAAATCGTTCTCCCGTCGTACCTAGATCTGGCAAACCTTCGACACTACCAATCAGACGAATGTCACGGCCCTCAACATCGGCAGACAAACTTTCATTTAGTCGCTCATGCGCTAACCAAGCAGACCAACCCACGCCGAGGCAGCAGCCAGCGATCATTAACGCAATGACTTGATAAGTAGAACGAGCGCGCCAAGAGATGAGCGAAGGAATAAGCACTGCGATCAGCAGGCTAAGCGATACGACCAACAAAGCTATTGCGGTTAAAACAGAAGGAAGCTCAGATCGGGATTGCAGCCACAGCACGCCGACCAACAGCCCCAACGATAGCGCGCGCAATCAGGCCATCATGAGGCTGCCAAGGCGCGGCAAAACACGAGCGACATTCTCAGTCGTTTGTCGCTCAATGTCTGCCATGGTCTGGCCACGCAGCTCGGCCAGTACCGCTGCAATACGAGGAAGTTGTTGCGGATTATTTGAAGCAGGATGCAGCCAAGCGGGTGAAATATCCGGCGCATCCGTTTCGAGTGCCAAGGCAGTGCCGGGCAGTGAACTGGCTAAACGGCGAATTTGCAAAGCGCGAGTAAACGTCATCGCACCACCAAAGCCAAGCACAAAGCCTAAATCAATAAATGTGTGAGCTTGCTGATCACTGCCATTAAACGCATGAGCCAATCCACCGATGACCGATATGCGCCGCAAATACTTCAGCAAGGTATCTTGTGAGCGACGCACATGCAGAATAACCGGCAGATTGAAATCGCGCGCCATCTTCAATTGCTCAGAGTAGAAAAACTCTTGCTTCTCTCTCAGCTCACCCTCGCCTAATCCGGGCACAAAAAAATCTAAACCAATTTCACCCACGGCTACCAATTTGTTGTCCGCCACCGATGCTGCTAAACGCTCGCGCAGTAAAACAAGATCGCTCTCTTTAGCTTTCGGTACATAAATGGGGTGAATACCCAGCGCGTACACGCAGCCGGGGATGGTGTGAGATAACTGGGCAACCACATGAAAGTTGGCGACTTCAACCGCTGGAATAACAATCCACGACACGCCTGACTCGGCCGCTTGGGTAGCAATTGCTGCTGCGTTGTCGCCAAATTCATGCGCATCGAGATGGCAATGACTGTCAATCAGCATCGCACATCGTCTCGCGATTAAGAAGCCAGCGGAAGTAAGCCATCCGGCACCAGCTGAAGCACGCGATCGCAGCGCTGCGCTAACGCTTGATCGTGCGTGACGATCACAAACGCAGTACCCAAGGTTTGCGATAACTCGAGCATTAACGCAAACACCGTTTGTGCCGTGTTCAAATCCAGATTACCGGTAGGTTCGTCTGCTAATACACAAGCGGGTTCGGTGACTAAAGCTCTGGCTAAAGCCACTCGCTGGCGCTCGCCACCTGAAAGCTCGCCGGGCAAATGCGTTAAACGCTGCGACAATCCAACTCGCGCTAGCAACTCACTGGCACGACGGTGGGCTTCAACACGTGGCATACGACGAATCAAAAGCGGCATCGCCACATTATCGAGCGCAGAAAATTCCGGCAGCAGATGATGAAACTGATATACAAATCCCAACGAGCGATTGCGCAAATCACCACGGGCAGATTCAGATAAAGAATTCAGTTCCTGCCCCTGCAAAGTAACACTGCCTGAGGTCGGCGTATCCAACCCACCCAGCAGATGCAGCAGCGTAGATTTACCTGAACCCGATACACCGACAATCGCTACCCGCTCACCTTTAGAAACGGTGAAATTAATATGCTCAAGCACGGTCAAGCTATCTTGGCCTTGCGTGAAACGCTTACCTAAATCGGTACACGACAGAATAATTTGATTGTTGGCACTCATGCGCTGCGCCTATTCATAACGAAGAGCATCGGCAGGACGCACGCGCGCCGCACTCCAACTCGGATACAAGGTCGCTAAGAACGCTAGCACCACCGACAACCCACTGATTTGCCACACATCAGGCCAACGCAAATCGGATGGCAAGGCACTAATGAGATAAATATCGCGGGGTAAAAACTGCACATGAAATATCGCTTCGATGAAGGGTACGATTACATCCACATTCAACGCCACCAATACACCCAGCGACACACCAATAGCTGTGCCTAGCAAACCGACCAACGCACCTTGAATGACAAAAATTTTCATGACAGATGCAGGCGAAGCACCCAAGGTGCGCAAGATGGCAATGTCTGCCTGTTTGTCAGTCACTGTCATCACCAGTGTGGATACCAAGTTAAACGCAGCTACCGCAATAATCAACGTGAGAATGATAAACATCATTCGTTTTTCAGTCTGAACCGCAGCAAACCAATTGCGATTTTGTTGTGACCAATCGCGTATATAAAAATTACCTTTGAGTGTGGCGGAAAGATCCGCTGCCACTTCCGGCGCACGCTGCATATCGTCCACCCGCAATCGCAGACCCGTGGGGCCACTTAAGCGAAATAATTTTTCTGCATCCTCCATGTGTATGAACGCGAGCGATGCATCGTATTCAAAATGTCCTGCTTCAAAGACACCAACGAGGATAAATTGTTTTAAACGCGGCAGCACACCTGCGGGGGTAACCTGACCTTGAGGCGCAATCAGCGTTAGCTTGTCACCCAGTTTCAAACGAAGACTGCGCGCTAACTCACTACCTACCACAATAGAAAATTCACCTGGCTGTAAATTCGTCAGTGCCCCCGCCACAATTTGCGAAGCAACGGCGGATACCTTAGGTTCTTGATCCGGCAAAATACCGCGCACCATGATGCCGCGCACGACATCGTCACGCATCACCATCGCTTGTGCTTCCACATAAGGCGCAGCACCGCGCACTTGAGGGTTCTTTAAAACTTCCTGTGATGTGGCGCGCCAATCGGGCAAGCTTCCAGAGGCATCAAACACTTCCACATGCGCGAGCACTGACAGCATGCGGTCGCGAACTTCTTTTTGAAAACCATTCATCACCGACAGCACCACGATCAGGGCGGCTACACCCAGCGCGATACCACTCATGGAAATCAACGAAATAAAGGAGATAAAGCTATTGCGGCCGCTACGCTTGCCGGCACGGGTGTAGCGCCAGCCTAGCGTCCATTCGAATGGAGGATTTTGAAACCAAGCCAAACACATCTCCTGAAAGAATAGGGGAAAACCAAGACAACACCGGCAAAGACGGCAGTGTGCCATAGTCAAACGACAAAACAAAATCGCCTACAATGCGTCCACCATGCGTGCGCTGAACCTCGTTATCCCGTTTTCCCTGCCCCCCGCCGAGCACGCCCGCGATCTGTTGGCCCAGCTGCAGGCACCCGCCATGGCCAAGCTACTTTGCCGTGCCTCATTAAAAAGCAAAACAACTGCTACAGGTCTGGATGCCTGCTTGCCGCACGAGCGATGGCTAGCCGGACATGCCTCCGATAACAGCCCCGCGATATCAACCGCATTAATGGCGGAGTTGGGGTTGAACAAAGAATCAGGTTTCTGGTTTGTAGTACAACCCGTGCATCTGCACGTGGCGCGCGATCACTTAGTATTGACCGACTATCGTCAACTCAATTTGAGCGAGAGTGAAGCGAAAACCTTGTTCGATGCCGCACATCCTTTGTTTGAAGAACAGAACTATCGCCTTTTATTTGGCAGTAAAGATTACTGGTTTATGCAGGTAGATGCGTGGGCTGATTTTCGAACCTGCACACCCGATGCTGCGTGCGGACACAATATTGATGTCTGGTCGCCGAGTGGCGCCAGCGCGCGGGAATGGCGTCGCTTACAAAATGAAGTTCAAATGCTGTGGCATCAGCATCATGTAAACGACGCTCGCGAGCAAAACAATCAACTACGCATAAACGGTCTCTGGCTCTGGGGCGGCTCACAAGCCAACGAGTCGGCTCCCGGTTTGAGTACCATGGCGTCGCACTTAATCGATACGCAACAATTAGTCGACAGCAGCTCTAACGAACCAGTAACGCATATCCTTGATTCGCTCAGCTCAGCTGCGTTAGCCGACGATTGGTCAAGCTGGTTGCACAACATGAACGTCATCGATCATGACTACCTTGCCCCCGCAGTAGCGGCACTCGATAGCGGCAAGTTAGAGGTTGTGAATGTGATTTTGTCCGACAGCACGCGCTTAGTGCATTGGTCGATAGCACGTAACTCATTCCGAAAATTCTGGGCCAAGCCCTCATTGACTCGCCTTGCCGCATGACCCGCCTGACAGTACGTACGTATTCAATACGCGAATCGGAGCGACTGGCGCAGCACGGGCTGCATCCGGTCATGGCGCGCTTAATGGTAGCGCGGGGACTCAACTCACCCGATCAATGGTCTAGTGAAATTAGTGGTCTGATACCTCCGAATCAGCTCAGCCACGTCGAACAAGCCGCGATTTTTTTAGCCGATGCCATCGAAGCCAAAAAAAATCTCACCGTGGTGGCCGACTATGATTGCGATGGCGCTACCGCTTGCGCCGTTGCGCTACGGGGTTTGCGCGCCATGGGTGCTCGCGTTGATTACATCGTCCCGAATCGTTTTGAATACGGTTATGGGCTCACCCCCGAAATCGTTGAACTGACAGCACGAGAGAAATCTCCCGACATCATCATCACCGTCGATAACGGCATTGCCAGCCATGCCGGCGTTGAAGAAGCGAGTCGTCGCGGCATAAAAGTGCTGGTCACCGATCACCACCTGCCCGCACAAACGCTGCCCAATGCTGCTGTGATCGTCAATCCCAACCAACCAGGCTGCGGCTTTCCCAGTAAAAATTTAGCTGGGGTGGGCGTGATGTTTTATACCCTGCTGGCCTTGCGCGCCGAACTACGTAAGCGGGGCCATTTTGATGAAACTACACAACCTCGACTCGATAGCTTGTTGGATTTGGTCGCACTCGGCACCGTCGCTGATGTGGTTAAGCTTGATGCGAATAATCGAATACTTGTGGCCCAAGGTATCAAGCGCATTCGTTCGGGGCGCGCGCATACGGGTATCGCGGCACTGTTCTCGGTGGCGTCGCGCGAGATGCGTAAAGCCACACCGTTTGATTTAGGTTTTACGCTTGGGCCGCGATTAAATGCTGCTGGCAGGCT